>JAICLM010000108.1 GCA_025927435.1 Thermoleophilia bacterium
CGAAGCGACGGGAGCCTACCTTCGCCGCCTTCACGGCCTTGACCGTGACGGCGAGACCGTACGGCTCGAGCACCGTGATCTTCGGGTCGTCCTTTCGCCAGAACGCGAGGCCGCGCTTCGCGGCCGCGGCTGTCTTGTATTTGTCGACGCCTGTCCAGATCGCCGTGATGCCCGAGCTGCCGCTGAACCGGTCGCCGTAGGTGAGCTCGTAGCCGCCGATACGGCCGAGCTTGTCGAAGGTATTCGCCTGGGCGGTGACCGATTTGCCGGCAGCCATGAGGTTCGAGACGGCGCCCGACTCGGGCGCGACCGCAAACGACCGGGCGGCTGCGCCGAGCGCCGACTTCGGCAGCACGACGACCGCAAGCTTCACGCGATGCGAACGGCCGGCGGAGGCCGCCGGCGCGAGTACCGCCGCAACCAGTACCGCGCCGAGCAGGATCTTCTTCATCGGGCTCCTAGTGGCCGTTGATCGAGAAGTGCATGTAGTCCTTCGTCGAGCCGACCCACGAACCTCCCCACCCCCAGCCGATCGAGGCGAAGGCCCGGCGGACGGCCGACGTCACCATCCCCGGCCGATGCCGGGATCGCTTCAGGTAGGAGATCGCCGTCTTGTCCCGGGTCATCCCACAGCCGACGTACGGATTCTCGCGCGGATCGAGGTCGATGGCCTCGCCGAAGGCGTGATTCGACCAGTGATGCGTCGTCGTGCTGCTGCTGCACGGCGACGCTCCCGCGTTGCGACACTCGAAGGAGGCCGTGACGTCGCCGCTCTTCCACGGGTGCGGGCCGTAGACGGACGAGAAGGCGCCGTCCCGGATGGGGAATCGCATGCGGTAGAGCTTCGCGAAGACCCTGGCGACCGGCCGCGCCACATCCATGTTGACGACGATCTGGCCGACGTGCGTCTGCTTGTCGAAGCCGTGGTAGCGGTAGCTGACGACGCGGAGCTGCGACAGCCAGACAGGGCAGCCACGGTGCCACTCGCCGGCCGCCTTGACGGCCTGCCGCTGAGGCACCGTGAGCCGGGCGATGCCGGTGCGCTGGGGGGCCGCATGGGTCGTCGCCCCGGTGACCGAGAGGACGGCGGTGAGAGCGAGGGTCGCGATGCCTTTCATTCCGCGGCCATGGTGCCAGCGATCGGCCCCGGCCGCAGCCTTGGGGCCGATCGCTTCCTCCGAGCGAGAGGGCCACACGAGTGCAGCCCTCTCGCCCCCCTCGGAGGCTAGAACCCGCCGACGCCGTTCGGCGTGCCGAGGCCCGTGGGGCCGTCGTAGGCGGGCTCGGCGGTACAGAGGTAGCCGCACACCGTGTCCGGTGTGAAGTTCGACCCCTCCGTGATGTCGTGGAAGCTCGACGGGTGGCTATACGGGTAGGAGCCGTACACGACGGACTTCGCGTTGCCGGCGAGCGCGTAGACACTCGCGATGATCGGCGAGCTGATGCTCGTGCCCGCGACGACGCCCCAGCCGCCGATCTCCGGCGAGGAGTCGTAGATCGCGACGTTGTCCGCGACCGCGGAGACGTCGGCGACCGTCCGGCCCGAGCAGCCGGCATCGTGCTGCCACGCCGGCTTCGGCTCCCAGATCGAGCAGCCGCTGCCGGTTCCCTGCGCCTCGTTCGGGATGACGCCGGGGAGGATGCTCCCCCACACGCTCTCGTCGAAGCCGCGCGGGGACAGCGGATCCGCGGTCAGCTCGGTCCCGCCGACTGCCGTGACGTAGGGCGAGGCCGCGGGCCAGATCGTCCCGTAGTCCTCGTCGCCGGCCGACGCCGTGATGGCGACGCCGGGATGGTTGTAATAGTGGTCGAAGAAGGTCTGGTTCGGCTCCGGCCCGACGCTGCCGTAGCTGTTCGAGACCTCGGTCGCGCCGAGGTTGACCGCCGTGTCGACCGCGGCGCCGAGATCGCTGTGCTGCGCCGGGTTCGAGGTGACGACCGTCTCGTCAGCCGAGTTCGCCTCGACCAGCAGAATGTGGCAGTTCGGGCAGATCGCCGACACCATCTCGACGTCGAGCGCGATCTCCGGCTCCCAGCTCGGGTTGGCGACGAGGGGATAGTTCCCCTGCTCGCCGTCCTGGTTCACCTTCCTGAAGCAGCCGTTCGCGGTCGTGCACGGCGGGATGCCGTAGTACGCCCGGTACGTGTTGAGATCCGACTCGATGGTCGGGTCGTCGTAGGCGTCGACGAGCGCGACGGTCTGGCCCGTTCCGTTTCTCACGGCTGCCGATGCGAGGCTGTAGGCCTTGCGCAGGTCGGCCGGGCCGAAGCCGTCGTGTGACGCGGTCGCCGCCGGGACGACCGGGGCGTCGACGCGGAGCGCCGACATGCAGCGGAGCGTCCCGGTCGTGCAGAACGGCCTGAGCACTTCGCCCGTCGTCGTCGCCGCCCCGGAGCCCGGGACGGCGACGAAGGCGATCACGGCAAGCGCGAGGAGCGTGAGTAGCCTCTTCATGACGTGCACGCTCCCAGCACGTCGTCATAGGTCGGGCCGGCTGCGTCGATCGGCTCGAGCGGGCCCTGGTTCACGCCTTCACGCACGTAGGTCGCCGCGGCGGGACGCAGGAGCGTGGAGCCGGCGGCCAGGCCGGCGAAGTCCGAGATCGGCGCGTCGACCTCGACGGTCCCGTTCGGCCCGGGCGTGATCGTCCCCGAGACCAGGTGCTCCTGCAGGTACTTGTTCTCGAGGGACACCTTCACCAGCTGGCCGTCCCAGGCGAGCACCGTGCCCGTCTGCTCGACCGCGAGCTGGGTGAAGTACTGAGTCCCCTGGTAGGTGAAGACGAGCTGGTAGTCGTTCTCGCCCCCGCCGGTCGGGATCACGCTCGAGAGGTTGCTCACGGTGATGACCGTTTTCAGCGTCTGCCCGTCCGGCGACAGGGACGCGCGGCCGCTGAGGATGTCGAGCTGCGGCGTCGTGCCCGGTGCCGCGAGGCTCTCGCCCTCGACGGTGAAGTTGTCGTCGGCGGCCGGGTCCGTGAAGAGACTCCCGCAGGTCGTCGACGGGCTCGTCACGAGCGCAGCCGGCGTCGCGTTGTGCGCCGGCGTGAGACGGCCGGTGAGGTCGAGCATGATCTGCGAGATCTCCGGCGTCCCCCAGCCGGTCGTGTTGTCGTAGCCCGGCGTCGCGGGATAGGGCTGGTTGTCGCCGACCGTGACGTCGTAGAAGTCGCGGCCACCCGACGACTGCGCGAGCTTGTAGATCTTGTAGTTCGCGAAGCCGAGCCCCTTGTTGCCGGGGGACGCCGCCTGGATGCGCGCCCAGACGCCGAGCCAGAGCGGCGAGGAGAGGCTCGTCCCGGCACCCTGCGAATCGGGGCCGTTGTCGTCGTTGATCGCGAGGCCGTTACCCGTGACCACGTCGCCCGAGATCGCCGCGACGTCGGGGGTCGAACGGCAGGGCGGGCCCAAGAGCGTGGGGTTGCCGGCCGCGTCGAACGCGCAGTTCGTCGGGGCGACGCCGTTCTGGTAGCTGCCGGCCGGCTCGCTCGTCGAGTTGCCACCGCCTGTGAACTCCCAGGCGGTCTCGGCGAGCCGGTGCTCGGGCGTGTTCCCGTCGCCGGTCAGGTCGGTCCCGCCGACCGCGACCGCCCACGGGCTCACCGACGGCCATTCGAGGCCCGGGTAGCCCTGGTTCGCGACGCCGTTCGTGTTCTCCGGCAGGATCGGGCACGACGAGCCGGTGTCGCCGGTCGAGGCGAAGAGCGTGCGGCCCTCGACGACGGCCTGCTCGAGGATCTTGTCCCCGGGCACTTCCATTCCGTCGGTGAAGATCGCGCCCGCGTTGCCGACGTTCTCGCACTCGCCGTACGAGGCGCTGCCCTGCAGCGGGCCCTTCCTGTCGTTCACCCAGCCTGCGAGCGACGCCAGTGCGTCGGTGTCGCTGTTGTGGTGCCCGAAGTAGAGCGTCTCCGACATGACGTTCGGCGCCATGCCGGTCGACGCCTGCGTGTCGAGCTCCCACTCCACCGTCGAGCCGTCGTTGGTGTCGGGAGTCGACGTGTCGCCGTACCTCTTCACGGTGATCGGCACGCCCGGGAGACCCCACTCGGCCTCGAAGGAGCGCAGGTCGGGAACCACGGGATCGGTGACGCCCCAGCCGAAGATCGCCATCGACTGGCCGTTGCCCTTGTTCGTCGAGGGCGCGTCGTAGATCGACCAGAGATCCTGGATGCTGAGCAGCCCCGTCTTCGGGACGTTCCCGCTCGTCGCGTCCTGCGTTCCCGTCGTCCACGGGCCTACCTGCTGCACGCGCGGGGTCAGGAGCTTGTTGTAGTTGTTGAGCCCCAGTACGTCCGAGACGCCGAGCGAGGCGGGGACCCTCGGCGCCGTCGTGTTCGCGTAGAAGCTGCGACCGTTCGCCCTGTACGTGTTGAGGGGTGTGCCGAACGCCGCCTCGACCTGCGCGGCGGTGCCGGTGGCGAGGACGTAGTTCGTCGCACCGTCGATCGGCGTGACGGTCAGGCCGGCTCCCTGCAGCCACGCCTGGGTCGCCTGGAAGGTGGCCGCCGGAACCCCGAACTGGGTGTTGAACGTGTCGGGATCGAGGTAGTTGCCGTAGTTCGGGCTCGAGGGGTCGTACAGCTGCCTGGCGTACGCGTCCTCCGCAGCCTGGTTCGGGTTCGACAGGAAGACGCCCACCGTGACCGGCTGAGAGGCCGGTACCGCGCCCGTCAGCGTGGCGAGGCTCAGGTTGTGGACGACGTCGTTCGTGAGGGTGGTGCTGGTGCCGCCGGCGTGCGCCGCCGGACTGCCTGCGCCGAGAAGCGCCGCGCAGCCGACGGCCGCGAGCGCGAGAAGCGCCCGACACGACCGCGGTCCCCGATGGCCTACTGGCATCGGATCCTCCTCCGAGGGATTAGAGGGAACGGGAAAATACAGCGCGGGTTTTACCGCTCATTTGCATTTTCCTAACCTCTTTGTTCGATTGACTAATCAGTCAATAATTTCGGGACTAATTGACTGACGATTCAATCGAGGAACCCCGAAACGAGACAGGCCCGGCGCGGCGGCCGAGCCTGTCCAGATGGTTCGCGGTGAGCCAGCGCGATCTACGCGCGTGCCGCTCGGGAAAGCTGCGATTTACTCGCGGTTTGCGGCGCCGCGTCGGCGACGGCTGTGTTGCGGGTCTGCTTGGCCTTCTTGACGAGCCGACCGGCCGCCTCCAGGGCATCCTGGCCGGGGCGCGCGTCGTCGAGGAGGACGGCGCCGACCGAGCCGGTGATCGTGCGGGGCCGCCCCTCGATCGAGAACGGCCGGGTCGCGAGCAGCAGCCGGAGGCGCTCGGCGAAGTCGGCGAGCTCGGCCCTGGCGACGTGCGGGGCGAGGACGACGAACTCCTCCCCGCCCCAGCGGAAGACGAGGTCGCTCGCGCGCAGCTCGCTCCGGAGCCGGTGATGGACGTCGACGAGCAGCCTGTCGCCCGCGGCGTAGCCGTACGTGTCGTTGACGCTCTTGAAGCGGTCGAGGTCGAGGAAGCACAGCGCGGCGGTCCGTCCCCCACGCCTGATCCGGGCCTGCTCCGCCGTCAGCGCCTCGGCGAGCGCGTAGCGGTTCGGCGCGCTCGTCAGCGCATCGACGCGCGCGCGCGAGCGTTCGCCGGCGAGGGTTCGCTCGAGGCGGCGGCGGAGCCGGTTCGCCCAGGCTGCGCACAGCAGCAGGCCGGACGCGAATGCGAGCGCGAGGCCCTGTGTGGTCTCGAAGAGGTAGAGGAAGACGACGAGCAGCGGCGCCGGCAGGAACCAGCTGACGACGATCGGGCGCCAGGCCGCCCGGAGCTCCGAGCGGAGCCTGACGCCGGGCCCGAGCGAGCGAAGCACGAGCCTCGCATTCAGCGCGCAGCCCGTCACCAGCCCGACGGCGGCGAGCGCCACCGCGCCGGCCACCCCATGCTGCGCCAGCCGCTCGCCGACGACGCCGATCGCGAGCCCTTGCAGCGCGCCGGCGACGGCGCACAGGGCGCGCTTCCGCCGAACGTCCCGCGTGAACGCCTCGGTCGCGGCCCCCGCGCACGCGCCGGCGAGCGGTCCTCCGGCGAGGGCGGCGGCGACCAGAAACGGGCCCGAGAGGGAGACGCGCATGCGTCGACCCACGACAAGATCGAGCTGCTCGGCGAGCGCGGTCAGCGCGACGAGGACGATCGCGGTGGCAATGCCTGTGTCGAGCCCGACGGCTGCAGCCATGAACGCATTGAACAGCCGCGACCGGACTGCGCAGGAACGCTAGGAACCGAGCAGGAACCGAGCGACTGCGTGGCGGCCGACGTCGCTCACGGCCCGCGACTGGACCGAATGGCCCGCGCCCGGGACGACGACGAGCTTCCCGTGCGGTGTCCGGGCCAGCTGCTGCCGGGCCCAGGCGAGCGGGGTCGACAGGTCGTGGTCGCCGTTGACGAGCAGCGTCGGCACGCGGAGCTTGCCGTGCGGCAGGGGCGTCGGCCTGGTCGGCGCCCACGGCAGGCACTGCCGGACGAACCCGTTCCCCGAGGCGGTCTGCCGGTCGAACGGATACAGCTTGGAGGCGGGGATTCGCCCGACGGCGGCCCGGAGCTTCGCGGCGCGGCCGGCGAGCGGCGCGGCCGAAGTGCCCCAGGGATAGCGCCAGTCGGCGCAGAGCGCGCTCGCGTGCAGTCCCTGATCGAGCAACGAGGCGGGATAGCGCTGGTAGTGCGACGCAGCGGCGAGGAACCGGTTGAGCTGTTTCCGGTGGCCGCGGGCCGCCGCGTGCAGCGCGGCCGGCACGTTCCAGAACTTGCGGTACGTCGGGTCGGCGATGCTGTCGAACGTCAGCGCGTCGAACAGCTGCGGGCCGACCTGGTAGCGGCGCACGACGGCCGCGAGGTCGGCCACGCAGCTGTTGCCGCAGACGGAGCGCAGCACACGGCGCACCGCCGCGAACTCCGCGACGCCGAGGTCGATCTCCCCCACCTGGGGCACGA
>JAICLM010000039.1 GCA_025927435.1 Thermoleophilia bacterium
CGCACCGCCTGGCTGCGCGCGAACCACCCGCGCGAGTACATGGCGGCGCTCATCTCCTCCGTCATGAACACGAAGGACAAGGTGCCGTTCTACGTCGCGGCGTGCGACGAGCTCGGGATCGAGGTGCTGCCGCCCGACGTGAACGAGTCGCAGGTCGACTTCGCGGTCGTCGAGGGAAAGATCCGCTTCGGGCTCAACGCGGTCAAGAACGTCGGCGAGGCCACGTGCCGCGCGATCGTCGCGGCGCGCGAGGAGGGCGGCCCGTTCTCCTCCATCTGGGACTTCACCGAGCGCGTCGATCCCTCGGTCGCGAACAAGCGCGCGCTCGAGTCGCTCGTCTCGAGCGGCGCGCTCGACTCGACCGGTGCGTCGCGCAAGGGGATGCTCCACGTGCTCGAGGACGCGCTCTCCTACGGCCAGAGGCAGCAGCAGGACCGCCTCCTCGGCCAGGCCTCGATCTTCGACCTCGGCGACTCGCCCGCCGCCACGTCGCGCCACCACGCGTCGATCCCCGACGGCGAGTTCGAGAAAAGCGAGCTGCTGCGACTGGAGAAGGAGAGCCTCGGCCTCTACGTCTCCGAGCATCCGCTCAGCGCCATCCGCGACCAGCTCCGGCGGCGCAGCGACTGCACGCTCGTCGAGCTCGAGCGGCGGCGTGAGGGCGAGACGGTCCTCGCGGGCGGCATGGTCGCCGGCGTGCGGACGACGACGACGAAGAAGGGCGAGCCGATGGCGTTCGTCCAGCTCGAGGACATGACCGGCTCGATCGAGGTGGTCGTCTTCAACTCGACGTACGCGGCAGCGCGCGGGCTCCTCGTCGAGGACGCCGTCCTCGTGGTCAAGGGGCGCGTCGACCACAAGCAGCAGGGCGAGACGAAGCTCGTCGCGCTCGAGGTCGCGGCGTTCGAGGCTGTGCCGGAGCGGCGCGAGGTTCGGCTCAAGGTGGACGCGCGCAGCGCCCCGGCCGGCGTGATCCGCGAGCTCGCCGGCGTGGTGCGCGACTTCCCCGGCGAGGCGCCCGTGTACGTCGATCTCGTCACCTCGCTCGGGTCGAAGCTGCTCGAGCTGGGCCCCGAGTACCGCGTCGACCCGCAGCCGGACTTCTTCGCGTCCGTGCGACACCTCCTCGGCGCCGCGTCCGTCCAATAGTCCCGCGGAAATCCCCCCGGAGGGGGAGATCCATTCGCCGCGGATTCCCGAAAGTGTGAACGGATAGAGCGGATGGATACTGCGGCCTACGACATTGTCGAGACGGAGAGCGAGCGCGTCGAGCGCTGGCGCACCGCCGAGCTCATGCGGGTGGGCTTCGCGGGGGACGACGCAGTGGCGCTGGCGGCGCGGACGGACGTCGACCTGCACGAGGCGATCGAGCTCGTGCAGCGCGGCTGCCCCACCGAGCTCGCCGTCCGGATCCTCGGTTGACCTGACGGTCGGCCGTCCGGGCGGGCACAATTCCTGCCCGTGACCGGCGTCGTTCTCGGCTACATCCCCTCGCCCTCCGACGGCACGTTCAGCGTCGGCCCGCTGACCCTCCACATGTACGGCGTGATGCTGCTGCTCGGCATCGCCGCCTGCATCTGGCTGACCGGGCGCCGCTGGGTCAGCTGGGGAGGCGACTGGGATCTGATCTTCCGCGTCGCGCTCTGGGGCGTCATCGCCGGCGTCGTGGGCGCGCGCCTCTACCACGACATCACGAGCTGGAACCAGGATCCGACCATCCAAGCGCACTGGTGGGGCTTCGCCGCCGTCTGGGACGGCGGGCTCGGCATCTGGGGCGCCATCCCGTTCGGCGTCATCGCCGGAGCAATCGTCGTTCATCGCTCCGGCAACAGCGTGCCGCTGATGATGGACGCCGTCGCGCCCGGGCTGCTGCTCGCGCAGGGCATCGGCCGCTGGGGCAACTACTGGAACCAGGAGCTGTACGGCCGGCCGACGAGCCTGCCGTGGGGCCTGAAGATCGACCCGGAGCACCAGAACGGGATCCTGGCGCGCTACCAGGGCAGGGCGGCGTACCACCCGACGTTCCTCTACGAGTTCGTCTGGGATTTGATCGGCGTCGGCGTCCTCCTCTGGGTCGACCGGCGCTTCACGATCCGGCGGCCGGCGCTCTTCGCCCTGTACGTCGCCTGGTACACGACGTTCCGCACGTTCGAGGAGGTGCTGCGGATCGACCCGTCCAACTACTTCCTGCACATGCGGGTCAACTTCTGGGTCTCGCTCGTCGTCTGGATCCTCTCGGTCGGCTTCTTCGTCTGGTGGCAGTTCTTCCACAATCCCGACGAGAGGCAGGCCGCGAAGCCGCGCCCGGTCCCGACCGGCCCGCGCATGGCCGTCCCCAAGGGCCGCGTCCGGTAACGCCGCTAGCGTCCGCCTGGTGATCGTCCGAGAGCTCGAGCTCGACCTCGATGCCTTCGAGGGGCCGTTCGACCTGCTGCTCGCGCTCGTCCTCAAGGAGGAGCTCGACCTGCGGGACGTCGACCTCGCGGGAATCGTCACGGCGTTCCTCGAGCGGCTGGCCGAACGCGACGACCTCGACCTCGAGGCGTGCGGCGAATTCCTCGTCCTGATCGCGGCGCTGCTCGAGCTGAAGGCACGAGCGCTGTTCCCGGAAGAGGCGGCCGGGCTCGCGGAGCTCGAACCGGAGGAAGCGGCCGAGGAGCTGGCGCGGCGGCTCGCCGAGTACCGGCGCGCCAAGGAAGCGGCTGAATGGCTGCGCGAGCGCCTCGCCGCGGAGGGCGACCGCTACTTTCGCCTCGGCCCGGCGCCCCTGGCGCCGAAGGTCGAGACGCCGCTCGCCCCGCAGGAGCCCGAGAGCCTGGCCCGGGTGCTGCGCCTGCTCGCGCAGGACCCGCCCGAGGTCTCGCTCTCGCACATGGCTCTTCGCTTCCCGCCCGTCTCGCAGTTCCTCGAGCGCTTCCGCGCGCTGCTGCAGCGGCGCTCGCGCTTCGATTTCGATGCCGAGGTGGGGGACATGACACGGCTCGAGCAGGCCTCTGCCTTCCTCGCCGTGCTCGAGCTGCGGCGCGCGGGCGAACTCGCGATCGAGCAGGCCGCGCCGTTCGCGCCGATCCGCGTCAGTCGCGTCGCGCAGGAGAACAACGACCAACAGGAAAGGACTGCTGCATGGACCGTCCGCTCCGCCTGATCCCGACAGATCCGCTGGACACTCTCGCGCGCACACTCGAGGCGCTGCTCGTCGTCGCGTCGTCGCCGCTTCCGGTCGAGGAGCTTGCGGCCGCGGCCGACGACGACCCCGAGCGGGTCGAGGAGGCCTTGCGGCTCGTGGGCGAGCGCTTCGCGGAGGAGCGGAGCGGGATCGTGCTCGAGCACGTCGCGGGCGGGTGGGCGTTCCGTGCCGCTCGCGAGGAGGCCGCCGCGTGCGCTCGCCTCTTCGAGCGGCCGGCCCAGCGGAATCTCTCCCAGGCCGCGCTCGAGACGCTCGCGATCGTCGCGTACCTCGGGCCGTGCTCGCGTCCGGACATCGCGCGGATCCGCGGCGTCGCCGCCGACTCCGCCGTGGCGAACCTGCTCGAGCGGGGGCTGATCGCCGAAGCCGGTCGCGACAACGGCGGGGGCGGGGCGGTTCGCTACCGCACGACACCCCTCTTCGAGCGCGTGTTCGGCCTCGAAAGCCTCTCGGAACTGCCCCGTCTCGACGACGTCGGCGCCGACACGGCCGAGATCCGCGACCGGCTGCACGCGGTCGCCGAGAAGCGCAGCGCCTAGCGCGTCACAGTTTCTTGATGATGTCCTCGGCCTCGTCGCGCGTGAAGGCGCGCAGCGTCTCGGTCTGCTCGGCGCCGTGGTGGCTGAGCTTCGTGACGATCTCGAGCGCGGTGTCGTCGTCGGGAGCCTCGAAGACCTCCACCACGTCGTAGCGGCCGAGCGTCACCCAGACGCCGACCAGCTTCCCACCCGCTTCCTCGATTTCCCGCTCCCCGTCCTCGATCCGGTCGCGCCAGGCGGGCAGGCCCATCCGCCCCTGCGACGTCCAGCGGATGAGCGAGATGTACTGCTGCACCGCCGTATCTTCTCAGGATGCGATTGAACGCGTTCCTCGCCCGCGCCGGAGTCGCGTCTCGCAGGCGGGCCGACGAGCTGATCAAGGCGGGCCGCGTCTCCGTCAACGGCGAGACCGGGCAGCTCAACACCGTCGTCGGCGCGCGCGACCGAGTCGAGGTGGATGGGCAGGAGGTGCAACGGCAGCGCCTCCGGTACGTCCTCCTCCACAAGCCGGCGGGGGTGGTCACGACCGCGCGCGACCCGCAGGGGCGGCCGACGGTCGTCGCGCTCGTTCCCGGGGAGCCGCGCGTCGTGCCGGTGGGACGACTCGATGCGGACACGACGGGAGCGCTCCTGCTCACGAACGACGGGCAGCTCGCCCACCGGCTCGGGCATCCGCGTTACGGCGTCGAGAAGACGTACGTCGCCGAGATCGAGGGTGACGCCGACGAAGAGACCCTGCAGCGACTGCGCGACGGCGTCGAGCTCGGCGACGGCGTCTCGGCGCCGGCCCGCGCCCGCCGCCTCGGCCGCGGCCGCGTCGAGCTCGTTCTCCACGAGGGACGGAAGCACCAGGTCAAGCGGATGCTCGCGGCGGTCGGCCACCCGGTCGCGAGGCTCCACCGCAGCGCCTACGCGGGGCTGACGCTCGGAGGGCTCGAGCCCGGCGCCTGCCGGGAGCTCGAGCCCTTCGAGGTCGAGGCGTTACGAACCGGCTAGGGCGTCGGCTCGTTGCAGGAGCCTGTTCACGCGCCGGAGATCTCTCCGCATCTCGCCGCGCTTGACTCCGTGGCCGTTGTTGAGCTGCTTCTTGATCCTGGCGGCCAGCGCGTCCCGGGCCTGTGCCAGTTGCGCCAGCGCGCTCTGCTCTGCCTGATACGCGCTGTCGTCCGAACTCGAGCCGGAGGCGAGCGCCTTCGTGTCTGCGATGAGCGTGTCCGTGGCGAACCGGCCGACGCTCGACTCGATCTGGTCGTAGGCGGCGGCGAGCGGCTCCGTGGCCCTGAGCCCGTGCGGCACGTGCCGCAGGGCCTGCGCGATCACGTGGCCGTCGGACTCGTAGTCGTCCTTCAGGCCGAGCAGATAGAGCATTGTCGGCCGGATGTCGGTCTCCTCGACCCACGTTCCGACCTGGCTCGCCTGCGGAACCGTGTGCGTCGACTCCGGGTCGCTCGGCTGGTTCCCGTCCGCGGGTTCAGGCCCGTCGACGCCGTTCACGGCCACGCCCTTGCCGGCCATGCCTACCCAGGTGACGTCGATGTTCGGGCTGTAGTACCCGTGGTCGTAGGCGAAGCTGCTGTTGATGCTGACGTTCGGGCCCGACGTGGAGAAGAAGTAGTCGGGCTTGGGGAACAGCGTGTACGTCGGGAACCGCAGCGGATCCCGCGTCTGCATGTGCAGCACCCGCTGCTCGAGCGCACCCGCCTGGTACTGGACGATGGGCTCGTTGTCGACGCCCGAGTACGGGTCGTGCGGGTTCGTCATCGCCGCGGTGTCCCGTTCGAGCTGACGGACCGCGGGATCGTCCGCGGCCGGATTCCCGTGCACGTAGATCGACGCGCCCTGCGGCTCGATGTCGAACTGCGTGGCCGAGCTGGGCGTCGTCGACAGCAGGCCGTTGATGTTCGCCTGCAGCTCGCCGAGCTGGCCGGGGCCGTACTGGCACGCGACCGTCACGCCGTCGCAGCCCGCCGGCGTCGGCTCGGTTGCCCGTCCAACGTTGGCGCCTGCGAACTGGTCGTTCTCCTCCGCGCTGATCACGAAGAGCGTGTTGGCCGGGGTGATCCCGTCCGCGGCAAGGCGGGCGAAGAACGTCTGGAACGCCTGGTCGTAGTGCTGCGCGTTCGTGACGTAGCACGAGTCGCCGGGGCCGACCGGCCGGCCGGCGGTCGCCGCGTTCGCGGTCGTGGTGCACCCGACGCGCGTGTCGGACTTCTTCTCGTGCAGGTCGGAGATGTAGCCGTACGTGACCGGGATCCCGGCCTCCTGCATGTCGGCGACCACGGCGAGACTCTGCGAGGCCACCGGGTTGAAGCCCGAGAAGCCGGCTACCCCGCTGAACGGCTCCCGGATCGTGTTGCCGTCGAGGTCGACGAGGTTCCCGTCGGCGTCGGTTACCCGGTACCCGTTGTGGAAGGTGTTCGGGCCGCCGCCGATCGCGGGCGCGATGTACTTCGCGCCGAACAGCGCTTGATAGCCGTGGTAGCCCCGAGGCTCGGTCGGCAGGAGGTCGTCGACCGGGCGGGAGGAATCCGTGCAGAGATCGGCGCCACGCGCGCAGTGGATCGCCTCGCCCACGTATTCCGCGACCTCCTTGTCCTTGAAGTTGTCGGGGTCGGCCGCGGTCTCCTGCGCTTCGGGAGAGTCCGCACCGAACGCCGTCGGGACGTCGCCGGCCGCGTTCTCGAGCACCATGTTGGCGGTCGAGAAGTTGCCGACCGTGCAGCCGGCGCGGGTGAAGGGGACCCACGGCGCCGGCGTGATCCCGCCGCCTGCATAGGCCATCGACGGATTCGGGTCGACCGGGTTCGGCGCCGGCGGGTTGGTCTTCGTGTCGATGATCGGCGACGTCCAGTACGTGAACGAGGTTGCCGGATCCGTCGACCCGTCAGGGTTGTAGACCTTGTACGAGTTCGTGAGCGGCTGACCGTGCCGGTCGCCGTACAGCCCCGTGTAGATCGCGAGGCTGTCGTTTGCCGTGTGCGCGATCAACGGCGTGTGCGAGTTCGAGAACACCGTGCCGTTCTGCTTCAGGAAGTTGAGCAGGTGCGGCATCTGCTCGAGATCGGACGGCACGTTCGGGTTGTCCCGCGAGAAGTGGACGTTGTCGAAGACGATGTTGATGACGTGCTGGACGCCGTTCCCGAGGTGACACGGCGGCTTGCCGCCCGCGTCCTTCGGACCTCCGGCGCCCGCGACCTGGACGGCGACGAGCACGGCGAGTGCGGCGGCTGCGACCACCGCCAGTGCTGTGAGCTTCTTCATCGATCTCCCCCCTCTGTTGCGGTTATGACCAGCCGCAGTAGGCGGGACGAGCCTCGCGACAACCGCCGGCGCATGGGCGTCGCCGTGGTGACGCGGTCGAGACGAAGCTGTGACCCGCTCGCCGGAGCCTTACAAACCGCGCGGCCGCGCTGCGCCGAAGAGGCGCCCGGGCCCGGCGTTGACGAAGCCCATGCGCTCGTACATCGCCTCGAGCGTGGGCTCGCTCGCGCGCCGTGCCTTCTCCGCGCCGACCGCGAGCAGCCGCTGCAGCTCCCGCTCGTCGCCGCGTAGCGCCTCGAAGCGCTCCTGGATGGGGGCCAGCAGCGTGACGACCGCCTCGCCGACCGCTTCCTTGAACTGGCCGTAGCCGGCGCCGTCGAAGCTCTGCTCGAGCGCGTCGATCGGCTCGCCGGTGGCGACGTTCATGATCTCGAGCAGGTTGGAGACGCCGGGCTTCTCCTTCGGGTCGTACCGCACCTCGCGGCCCGAGTCGGTGACCGCGGACTTGAACTTCTTGCGGATCGTGTCGGGCGTGTCGGTCAGGTAGACGGCGCCCTGCTCGGAGGAGAGGGTCGTCGACATCTTGCTCGTCGGATCCTGCAGGTCCATGACCCGCCCTCCGACCTCGGGGAACTTCCCATCCGGCAGGCGGAACGTCTCGCCGTAGCGGTAGTTGAACCGCTCCGCGATGTCGCGGGCGAGCTCGAGGTGCTGCCGCTGATCGTCGCCGATCGGCACGAGATCGGTCTGGTAGAGGAGGATGTCGCCCGCCATCAGGACGGGATAGGTGAACAGTCCCGCCGACACGAACTCGTGCCGGTCGGACTTCTCCTTGAACTGCGTCATGCGACCCAACTGGCCGTAGCTGGCTACAGCCGACAGCAGCCACGCCGCCTCGGCGTGCGCCGTCACGTGGCTCTGGCAAAAAACCGTCGAGCGCTCCGAGTCGAGCCCGGTGGCGAACAACATCGCTGCGACGTCGAGCGTCGAGTCGCGCAGCTCGGCCGGGTCGTACTCGACCGTGATCGAGTGCAGGTCCACGATGCAGAAGAACGCGTCGTGCGTCTCCTGTGTCTGGGCGTACTGGCGAAAGCCGCCGCTGTAGTTGCCGAGCGTCTTCCGGCCGGTCGGCTGGATGCCCGAGAAGACGCGGGGCTTGTTGTCGGCGTTGGCGGCCATGACACGTGATTCTGCCTAAGCTGTTCCGATGGCAATCACCGGCGCACCCGAGCTCCTGATCGTGATGGGCGCGAGCGCCACCCAGGACCAGGTGGACGAGGTCGTCGCGCGGCTCGACGAGGCCGGCTGCTCGGCCCTCGTCACGCCCGGTCGCGAGGCGACCGTGATCGGCGCGATCGGCGAGCGCGAGCTGCTCGCCACGTTGCCACTCGAGGGTTTCGCCGGCGTCGAGCAGGTGCTGCCGATCCTCAAGCCGTACAAGCTCGTTTCCCGCGAGCTGTCCCCGGACCCGACCGTGATCGAGGCGCGCGGCCGCCGCATCGGCGACGGCTATTTCGGCTTCATCGCCGGCCCGTGCACGGTCGAGACACGGGATCAGACCCTGGAGACGGCCCGCGCCGTGGCCGCCGAGGGCGTGACGATGCTGCGCGGCGGCGCCTTCAAGCCACGCACTTCGCCGTACGCCTTCCAGGGGCTCGGCGACGAGGCGCTCGAGATCCTGGAGGAAGCCCGCGCCGAGACCGGGCTCCCGCTGGTCACGGAGCTCATGGACCCGCGGCATGTCGAGGCGGTCGTCGACGCGGCCGACGTGATCCAGATCGGCGCCCGCAACATGTCGAATTTCTCGCTCCTGTCCGAGGTCGGCCGCGCGCCCAAGCCCGTCCTCCTCAAGCGCGGGCTGTCCTCGACGGTCGAGGACCTCTTGATGGCCGCCGAGTACATCGTCAAGGAGGGGAACTCCGAGGTGATCCTTTGCGAGCGGGGAATCAAGACGTTCGAGACGGCGACGAGGTTCACGCTCGACATCGGTGCGATCCCGGTGCTCAAGCAGGAGACCCACCTGCCCGTGATCGTCGACCCGTCCCATCCGGCGGGCCGGCGCGACCTGGTGTTGCCGCTCGCGCGGGCGGCGGTCGCGGCGGGAGCCGACGGGATCATCGTCGAGGTGCACCCGCGCCCCGAGGAGGCGCTGTGCGACGCGGCGCAGCAGATCCCGACCTCCGAATTCGGCGACTTCGCCGACGAGATCCGCGCGCTCGCGTCCCTCATGGGCCGCACGATCGGTTGAGAGTAGAACCGGCGGCTGCGCTCGTGGGGCACGTCGTCGTGCCCGGGGACAAGTCGATCTCGCACCGGGCCGTCCTGATCGGCGCGCTCGGCGAGGGGCAGACGGGCGTGCACGGCTTCGGCCGTTCCGGCGACACGCAGGCGAGCGTGGATGCGGTGCGCTCCCTCGGGGTCGAGGTCGAGGACGTTGCCGACGACGAGCTCGTCGTGCACGGCGCGGGCCTGCGCGGCCTGCGCGCCGGCCCGGTCGACTGTCGAAACGCCGGGACGCTGATGCGCCTGCTCACCGGCGTCCTCGCGGGACAGGAGGGCGAGTTCACACTCACCGGCGACGAGTCGCTGACCCCGCGGCCGATGGAGCGGGTCGCGGCGCCGCTCCGCCGTATGGGTGCGGTCGTGGAGACGACCGACGGACATGCACCCCTCGTCGTCCGCGGCTCGGGCGCGCTCCGCGGGATCGAGATCGAGCCCGAGGTGGCGAGCGCCCAGGTGAAGTCGGCGATTCTCCTCGCCGGTCTCAACGCCGACGCCCCGACCACCGTCGTCGAGCGGATCCCGACCCGCGACCACACCGAGCGCATGCTCGAGGCTGCGGGAGCCCGCGTGCGCCGCAGCGCGTCATCGGTCACCATCGACCCGACGGGCGCGCTGCGCCTCGAGGAGGTGGTCGTGCCGGGCGACTTCTCGTCGGCTGCGCCGTTGCTCGTAGCCGCGGCGCTCGTGCCGGGGAGCGACCTCACGATCCACGACCTCGGCGTCAACCCGCGGCGCACCGGTCTGCTCGACGTACTCGAGCGGATGGGCGCGCGCGTCTCCGTCTTCGAGCGTCGCCGTGAGGGCGGGGAGCCGATCGCCTCCGTGCAGGTCCAGCCGGGAGAGCTGGTCGCGACGGAGATCGAAGCCCCCGAGGTGCCGGGGCTCGTCGACGAGCTGCCGCTCGTCGCGCTGCTCGCCTCACATGCGCGCGGCGAGACTCGCGTCTCGGGCGCGGCAGAGCTGCGCGTGAAGGAGAGCGACCGCATCGAGGCGGTGACCGACGGCCTGCGGACGCTCGGCGCGCGGATCCACTCGCTTCCCGACGGCTGGACGGTGACGGGAGTCCCGGCGCGATTGCGCGGCGGTCGCGTCGACGCGCGCGGCGACCACCGGATCGCCATGCTCGGCGCCGTCGCCGGCCTCGCCTCGCGCGAGGGTGTCGCGATCGAGGGCGCCGACACGGCAGCTATAAGCTTCCCCGGCTTCTACGACCTGCTGGAGTCGGTGACGAGGCGGTAACACGATGGTGGTGGCGATCGACGGGCCCGCCGGCGCGGGCAAGAGCACGGTGGCGCGCGCGCTCGCGGAGCGCCTCGGCTTCCGCTACCTCGACACCGGCGCGATGTACCGGGCGCTCACCTGGCTCGCGATGAAGCGCGGGCTCGACCTGGGTGACGCGGGGGCCCTGGCGGATCTGGCGCGCGAGCAGCCCGTCCTCTTTTCCGAGGACGGCCGCGTCTGGATCGGCGGAACCGACATCACGTCGTCGATCCGGGAAACCCGGGTCGACCGGATGGTGCCGGTCGTGGCGCGCCACCACCCCGTGCGCGAGGTGATGCGCGAGCGGCAGCGCGAGCTCGGGCGCGACGGCGACGTCGTGATCGAGGGACGTGACATCGGCACGGTCGTCGCCCCCGACGCCGCGGTGAAGGTGTTCCTGGTGGCCGACCGCGAGGAGCGGGCCAAGCGGCGCATCGCCGAGCGCCCCGGCATCGGCGCCGACGCCCTCGCCACCGACCTGCGCCTCCGCGACGAGAGCGACGCAGCGAGGATGCAACCCGCCCCGGACGCGACCGAGATCGACACGACGAATTTGGAGGTCGAGGACGTCGTCGACCGGATCGAGGCGCTCGTCCGCGAACGCTCGGCAGCGTGAACGCCCACGACGCCATCTGGCTGGTCGGCCGCCCGGTGCTGGGAGGCTCGGCGGCTCTTGCGACGCGGCTCCACTCGCACGGCGCCGACCGAATCCCCACCAGCGGGGGCGTCGTCCTTGCGTTCAACCACTTCAGCTGGATCGACATCCCCTGCTTCGGCTGGGTCTGCCGGCGCAACCTCTACTTCCTGGCCAAGGTCGAGGCGCACGGCGTGCCGGGGCTCGGGCAGCTGATCCGTAGCTTCGGGACGCTGTCGGTGCGGCGCGGCGAGTCGGACCGCGAGGCCGTGCGGCAGATGCGGGAGGTCGTGCGCGACGGCAACGCCCTCGGCGTCTTCGTCGAGGGAACCCGCCAGCGCAACGGCGTCCCCGGGCACGTGCAGCCGGGCGCGGCGATGGTCGCGGTGCAGGAGGGCGTGCCGGTCGTCTGCGGGGCGATCCACGGCTCGCAGCGCTGGAAGCTCGGCAACTTCGCGCCGGTCTCGATCGCGTGGAGCGAGCCGATGAGCTTCGACGGTCTCCCAAGAGGCGGCAAGGGATACCGCGAGGCGTCGGGGCAGATCGAGGCGGAGCTTCACCGGCTCTGGGCCTGGCTGCGCGACCTGCACGAGGCCGGCCGGCCGCGTCACGCGGTGCCGCCGACGCGGGACGACGCCGCACCGGTCACGCTTCCGGCGTGACAGATGCCGAAGACATCGACGCGGGCGAGTTGGCCGCGCCCCCGCCTCCGCCGCTCCTCGGCGCGGTGGCGATCATCGGCTTCCCGAACGTCGGCAAGTCGACGCTCGTCAACCGGCTGACCGAGACGCGGGCGGCGGTCGTGCACGAGAGCCCGGGCGTGACGCGCGACCGAAAGGAGCTC
>JAICLM010000185.1 GCA_025927435.1 Thermoleophilia bacterium
CCGGCCCGGAGCGAAGTCCTCGACCTGCGGGCTGGTGTCGGTCATCGTTGCATCCTCCTCTTTGAATTTGTCCCTACCGGCTACGCCACGTGTGGTCCGCGCGAGTCGTTCTGCCTGCCGACGACGACCCAGAGCGCCTCGACCGGGCTCTCGCCGATCGCCCAGAGCCGGTGCGGCGACGATGCGTCGAAGGAAATCGCCATGCCTGGGCCGAGCTCGTACTCGTCGAAGCCGATGCACACGCCCAGGCGCCCGCTGAGGACGTAGCCGTATTCCTTGCCGCTGTGACGCATGAGCGAGTCTGCGTCGCACGACGCAGCTCCGGGTGGATAGACGAGCATCAGGAACTCGACGAGCGCATCGCTCCCGGCCGTGAGACGCTCCCACTGGACGCCGGTCTCGAGGTTGATCGTCGAGCGATCGCCCGGCGTCGTGACAGGGCCGCCCGGAGCGAGCGGGGTGACCGGCTGTGCGCTCGAGGGCCGGCGGGCCTCGTCCGGGAAGACGTCGCTCATCGTCAGGCCGAGCACGCTGACGAGCGACCAGAGCGTGCTGACGGAGGGGTTCACCTTGTCGCGCTCGATCTGCGAGATGAGGCTCGGCGACAGGCCCACGAGCTCCGCGATCCCGCGGACGGTCAGTCCCTTCTCCTGTCGCGCAGCGCGCAGACGCTCGCCGATCTTCGAATGCGCCGAAAGCTCGGGAACGCGGTGGAGGTGAGAGGCTTCCATCCCGCTCGCCTAGTCGCCGACCGGAATGGAGGCTTCGTCGTGGAGCCGCGCCGAGAGGTACTCCCAGTCGCGCTCGAAGCGGTAGGAGTGGCGGTCGGGCGGGCCTGGGGCGGACGTCTCGAGCCAGAGCACGGTGTTCCCTTTCGTCTCGTAGAAGGCGTGGATCGAGCCGACCCCGGTCCAGAAGACATCGCCGGGCCGCAGCTGGTAGCGCGTGCCGTCGGCGACGACGTCGACTTCGCCTTCGAGCATGTAATACGACTCCTCGAACGGATGGTCGTGCGGGTGCGCGACCGCGCCGGGCTGGTATCCGACCATGAACATCGTCTGGAGCTGCGCTTCGAGCCGCTTGTCGACCAGCATCTTCACGGTGATCCCGCTGTACGCGAGCGCGGCGGTCGCCATGCTCGCGGAGACCGTCGGCTCGTCGACCGACATCCCGCGCTGCAGGCGGTTGAGATCCATGTCGCTCGGAGTGAGGAGGAAGAAGTTGCGGTTTCGCGGGTCGCGGACGTCGAGCGGCACCGGCGCCGTGTCGGGCGCGGGGCCGATGAAGAACGTGTCCGGCGGCTCCGCCGGGCCACGCGGCCGCGGCGAGGCCATCTCGATCCATCGGGCCGTCTCGTCAGCGCGCCAGGCGTGGCGGGCACCGACCGGGATCACGCCGCATGCGCCCTCCTTCAGCCGGACCGCGATGTCCTCGAAGTAAAGGACGGGCTCCCCCGACATGACGTAGAACGTCGTCTCGAAGGAATGAAGATGGCAGTCCACGTGGCCGTCGTTCAGCTCGACGAGCGTCAGCCCCGTGTGCGTGGAACCGGTGTGGCCGCCGATCAGCACTGCGCGCGTGAGCCCGGCGCTGCGCTCTGGCAGGGCCGGCTCGAGCTTCACATCTTCGCGGCGAATGAGGAGGTGCATCGCGATTACACCGTCGCCCGGTCTTCGTCGCGGTTGGCGACGAGGTCGGCGCCGCGGACGTAGGTCGTGCCGCAGACGAGCAGCTCCTCGGCCGGAAACTTCGTGATCACGCGGCATCCGTCTGCGGTGACGACGACCTCTTCCTCGATCCGGGCGGCAGACCTGCCGTCGGTTGCGGGGCAGTACGTCTCGAGGGCGAAGACCATGCCCTCCTCGATCGGAATCGGATGGTCGAGCGAGTGGACGCGCGAGATCATCGGCGCTTCGTACAGCCCGACTCCGAGGCCGTGGCCGAACTGCAGGCCGAAGCACGACTCCTCGTCGGGGAAGCCGAGGTCGCCCGCCGTCGGCCACACGCTCGCGATCTGGTCGGTCGTCGCGCCGGGGCGCACGAGCTCGATCGCGCTGTCGAGCCACTCGCGGCACTGGACGTAGGCGTCGATCTGGGAGCGCGTGACGCCGCCGACGTTGAACGTGCGGTAGTAACACGTCCGGTACCCCATGAACGAGTGGATGACGTCGAAGAACGCCTGATCCCCGGGGCGGAGCAGCCGGTCCGAGAACACGTGCGGATGCGGGTTGCAGCGATCGCCCGAGACCGCGTTGATCGCCTCGACCTGCTCTGACCCGAGCTCGAACAGGAGCTGCATCGCGCGCGCGACGACCTCGTGCTCGCGCACACCCGGCCGCAACATGCGGTAGATCTCCTCGTAGACCGCGTCGACGATCGCCGCCGCGTGCTCGAGTAGCGCGATCTCCTCCGCCGTCTTGATCGCGCGCGCTCGCATCATCACCGGTTGCGCATCCGCGGTCTCGATCCCCTGGCGCTGCAGCGAGTAGAGGGTCTCCATGTCGGTCAGGTCGATGCCGAGCGGCTCGCCGGCGAGTCCGCGCTCCTCGAGCTCGCCGTGGATACGCCCCGCGAGCCAGTCCGGCACGCCGGTCTCGCGTGGCATCGCGCCGCGCATGGATGTGACGCCGGCCTGCCACGACGATTCGGGCAGCCAGGGCGCGTAGAGCCGATGGTGCTTCGCAGCCGAGCCGAAATCCCAGAGCACCGGGTCGCCCTCGCGCGGAAGGAGCACGCAGCGCGCGCTCTTGTCTCGCGCCCATTCCCCGATGTGCGTGCTCGAGACGTAGCGGATGTTGTTCTGGTCGAAGAGGAGCACGGCCCCGAGCGAGGAGTCCTGCAACGACGCTTGCGCCTTCGTCAACCGGTCACCCCTCAGCCGCGCGAAGTCGATCCGCTGCTCCCAGTCGACCGCCATCGTCGCGCCACGGGAGGCGATGTTCGAGCCACCGCTGTCAGCCATCAGCTACTTCCTCCTCGGTCCGGGAGCCTCGACGCGCCGATTGAGCCGCAGGAGGAGCGCGCTGAAGTCGTCGTCTCCGTGGCCGGCCTCCGACGTCTCCTCGAGCAGCGAGCGAAGCTCGCTCGTGAACGGAAGCTCGACGCCGTTCTCGCCGGCGAGGTCGAGCACGAGATCGACGTCCTTCCGCATCATGTCCGTCGTGAATGTCGACGAGTAGTCGTCGCGGCGGAGCGGCTCCGACTTGTACTCGACGAACTTCGAGCCGATCACGGACGTGCCGATCACCTCGAGCAGCGTGCTGCGGTCGAGGCCCGAGGACTCGCCGAGCACGAGCGCTTCTGCGAGGAGCTCGGTGGTCCCGCCGATCAGCACCTGGAGCACGAGCTTTGCGACGCGCGCTTGCTCGCCCTCTCCGAGGTACCGCACCGCCGGAGCGATCGCCCCGAGCAGCTGTTCGTGGCGCGCCGATTCCTCCGCCGGGCCGGAGACGAAGCAGGCGGCCGACCCCGATCTGACCGCGGTGGGGTTACCGCTGAGGGGCGCCCGGAGGTACCGGACTCCGGCCTCGGCCGCTCCCTCGGCGACCTCGACGGACGCGGCGACCGAGATCGTGCTCATCTCGATCAGGGTGCTGCTGCCCGCCCGGGCAGCGTGCAGGATCCCCCGGTCGCCGAGAATGGCGGCCCGCACCGCCGTGTCGTCGGCAAGCGACGTGACGACGATCTCGGCGTGCTGGAGGGCGGCCGCGACCGAGTCGAGGCGGGTCGCGCCGCGCTCCACGAGCTCCGAGTCACGCCCGGGTGTTCGATTCGCCACCGCAACCGGATAGCCGGCATCGATGAGGCGCTCGGCGATCGCGAGCCCCATATGCCCGAGCCCGACGACGGCGACGGCGGGGAGCCTGCCTTCTACTTCAGCAGCCATCCGCCGTCCACGTCGAGGTTGACGCCGTTCACCGCGCCGTTCTCGAGCAGGAACACCGACGCGTCCACCACCTCGTCCATCGTCACCGGCCGCCCCAGCGGCGTTCGCGCGCTCACGCTCTCGAGTGCGGCCGCCTTGTCGACCCAGTACGGGCTGTCGCCGACGATGCCGGGGTGGATCCCGTTCACGCGGATCGGCGCCAGCTCGACGGCCAAGGTGTGGACGATGCCGGTCACGCCGCCGTTCACGGTCGTGACGCTCGTCGAGCCCGGATAGGGCCGCCGGAGCGCGAGACCACCGAAGATCAGAATCGAAGCTTGCGGACCCAGCCGGTCCGTCAACGTGTGCACAACCTCGGTGTACCCGATCAGCTTGAGCGTCACCAGCCTCGTCGCGCTTGCCAGATCGTAGGTCACGACGGAGTTCTCGTCCCGGTCGATCGCGCTGAGCACGAGACGGTCGACCGCGCCGATCTCCGCGAGGCTGCTCGAGATCTCCTCCGGTGACGCGAGGTCGACGGCGAGGCCGCGCACCGTGCCGGGCCCGCCGACCGTCGCTGCCGCCTTCGTCGCCCGGTCGAGGTCGCGTCCGGTGATCACGACCGTGCTGCCGCGTGCGGCGTAGCTTGCTGCGAGGCGCAGGCCGATCCCCGACGTACCTCCGACGATCGCGACGGTCGAGTGGCTCACAACGTCGCACGATAGAGGGCGCGTGCAGTGTGAGTCAACTA
>JAICLM010000142.1 GCA_025927435.1 Thermoleophilia bacterium
ACCGGCGTCTTCGTCTTCAACGGCAACGGCCGCTCCGGCGCCGCGTCGAGCGCCGCCTCGAAGCTCTCCACGATCGGCTACCGCATCCGCGGCACAGGCAACGCGAAGCGGCAGGACTACGCGACGACGGTCGTGATGTACCGGCCGGGCTACGAGGGCGATGGGCTACGGCTCGCCCGCGCGCTGCACGTAAAGGTCGTCGGCCCGCTCGACGGCGTGCGCGCCGCCGCGCTGCGGGGCGGCCAGATCGCCGTCGTGCTCGGCGCGCGGTAACGCTCAGCAGGTCGGCTTGCCGGTGTTCACGAGGTCGCGTGCCCGCCGGTAGGCGTCGCCTCCCCGGTCCTGGCGCTCCTGCGGATCGAGCTCGGTGAACGGCAAGAGATAGGCGTACGCGTGCCGCGGACAGCCGTGATCCAGCTCAAAGCGGCCTGCTAGAAGAAGCGTCTCCGGGTTCTTCGGCTGCATGCTCACCGCCTCGGCGTAGTAGGCGCGAGCGAGGAACGGCTGGTCCTCCGAGACGAACGCAAGCGTGATCACGGGGTCGACGAGAAGCGGGTCGACGGAGCGTGCTCGCTTCGCGAGCGCGACCGCGTTCTGTGACGGGAGCGCGGCGGTCGCCTGGGACGACCAGCGCTCGCCGAGCCACGGCAGGAGCAGCGCGCCGAACGCGAGCAGCGCGGCACCGGCGGCGGCGATGCTCGCGAACGGCGACACACGACGCAGCGGCGCACGGCCGGCGAGCGCCCCCGCGACGAGGAACGCGGGCGCCGAGACGGCCACGAAGTCCCAGTCGATGTCGACGAGCGAGTGAATGAGGTAGGCCGGCAGGACGAGCGCGAGTGCGAGCTCGTGACCGCGCCTGCGCAAGCCCGGGCGCAGGAGAGCCGCCGCGGCGAGCAGGAAGAGCGCGAGGCCGACGATCCCGGCCTCGGTCAGGAACTGGATCGGTACGTCGTGCGGCTCCGTTGCGAAGTCGAGGAAGGAGGAGCGGAAACGCAGGTTCGTCAGGTGGAACGTGCCGGCGCCGGTCCCCGCGAGCTCGTGATGCTCGAAGCCGCGCCAGGCCTGCCGCCACCAGACGAAGCGAAAGTTCGAGCTGGTCGAGGCGATCCGGCCGCCGCCGTTCCCGACCGCGCCCGATCCCGTCCCCTTCAGCGCGACGAAGGCGACGACGGCGACGATCGCAGCGACCCCAGCGAAGACGAGGCCGCGCCGCAGCGCCCGCGTCACCCGCGGCCGCGGCAGCCGCTCGAGCGCCCCAGCCGCGACGGCGCCCAGGAGCAGCACCGCGCCGAAGATCAGCCCGTCGCGCCAGCGGACATGCAGCGACTGTCCGTCGCTCGTCACCCCCGGCAGTGCGAACGCGACCGCGATCGCGACGAGCGCCGGGAGCGCGGCGGCGACGAGCGTGGCGGCGCTCTCGACACGCTCGTCCGTCAGCGCGAGGAAGGCCCCCACGACGAGAAGCGCGGTGACGATCCCTCCGCGCGAATACGTGAGCGCGAGGGCCACGATCCAGCTGTAGGCGAGCAGCGTTCCGCCGAGCCGGCGCCGCCAGAGCGCGAGCGGCAGCGCGAAGGCGCCGAGGAGCGCGAGCTGGTTCCACAGGCCGACCGGCGAGCGGAGGCGCGTGACGCCGGGAGGCCCGTAGTCGTAGAGAAACGGCAGCACCTTGGCGGCGAGCGCCCACACGGCGACGGCGCCGAGGAGCGCCGCGAGCGCGAGCGCGAGCTCCCGCGTCCGGCCGGAGAGCCAGAGCCCGAGCGCCGCGAAGAGGAGGTAGACGAGCGTCCGGTCCGCGTAGTCCCACGAGCGGTCCGGCAGCACCGACCAGGAGATCGAGAGCGCGAGCCAGCCCGCGAGCGCGGCGAGCGGCAGCAGCGCGGCCGTCCCGCCGGGTACCCCGCGCGTCGCGAGCAGGACGAGCAGCACGAGCAGGGCGCCGCCGCCGAGCCACATCAGCGAATGATTGCCGGGCCCGCCGCCGAAGAACAGGGCGAGCGCGACGAGTAGGAGCGGCGCGAGGAGGGGCAGTTCCCGAATCGCCCGCATCCAGCGCGAAGCTACCATCCCCCGCCGACGTGTCCCTTCGGTAGTGGGTCAGTTTGGCGGGAAAGTAAAAGGCGAAGGCCCGCCGAAAATCCTCCCAGTAGAACGGAGCGGCGGGCCTTCGGAGTCCGTGTCCCATCACTAACCGGGCCACGTCTACCTGTCCAGTAGAAACCTCATTATGCACGTTCGGACCGGACAGCGCGAGGGGTAGAAAAAGCGGAATTAGCGGAAGGAACCCCGGGGGTGGGACTCGAACCCACAACCATCTACTGGACAGGTAGTCGCTCTGCCGATTGAGCTACCCCGGGTTGCTCTGCTAGGAGCCACACGATCGTACTCCGGGGCTCAGACGGTACTCAGGCACGGGCTACCGAGCGCCGGGGAGTCGTCGGCAGAAGCGACTCCCGGCGCGAGGCGAGGTAGCTCCTGAAGGCGAGGGTAGAGGTCCATGCGGACAGCATTGCTAGCATGAAAGTAGATGCCTGAGCGGTCACGCAAGCGCCCGTCCGACGTGAACGAGCTAGCCAAGCAGCTTGTGGGCGAGGCAACCGGCGAGATCGAGCCGGCCGATCCCGATGCAGGCAAAGACCCAGCGGCGGTCGCGCTCGGTCGCAAGGGCGGGTTGAAGGGCGGCAAGGCCCGCGCTGCCAACATGACGCCCGAACAGCGGAAAGCAGCCGCTCGCAAAGCAGCGGCTGCCCGGTGGGCATCCCACCAGAAGCCCAACAGCTAGAACCCTTCGCATACATCACAGCTGGTTGGCTTCTGGTGAACCGCAGGCCTTACCGTCTTGGTGTCCGTCCTGATGGACCAGCTAGACTCCAGCACCATGACAGACACCAACAGCAAGATTGCGGTATCGATGGTGGCCCTCATCCAGAGGTTCATCGGAACCCAACCTGATGCGCTCAAACAGATGCGGAGCCAGGTGCAAAGCGAGTTGGAATCGGCCCGAGGGATGATGGAGCGGGCGGAGGCTCAGCTGGCGGCGATCGAGCAACTCGAGGCGTTGATTGATGCTGAGAATGCTTCTGGCCCCGCCGTTGGCGCGACCGTCCCAGCGATTACGCCTCTCGGCCCGCCTCCGTTGAAGCAGGCGATCCTCCTCGTGCTCGATGAAGATCCTGATCGCGTGTGGGATCGGGAGTTGCTTCTCACCGAGCTCAATCGCCGCGGTTGGGGGCCTGGCGGGAGCAATCCGAGGAACACTCTCACCTCGCGGCTACGGGACCTAGAAAAGGAGCACAAGCTCCACCGCCAAGGCCGGCACGGATTCACGTCCCTCCAAAACGAAGGGGCGCTCGCCGTGTAGACAAACGCCCCTTCAGTAACTCGTCAACACGGGGGTAAAGGAAGGCCTTCCCGCCGGCCCTTGAGAAGCTGCGGGTACGGGTTCAAGCCCCGTTGCCTCCACCACCGATCCGTGCGCCTCGCATTGTAGACGCTCGGGCGGATCGACGCCATGCAGCGCATGGTGTAAATGCTTGACTTTGCGTGACCGCTCACGCATAATAGAAAGTATGAATCGCCTATCCGCCGAGAAGCGCGCAGCCGTGATTGCCTCATTGGTCGAGGGGAACTCGATCCGCGCGACCGTCCGCATGACGGGCGTAGCCAAGGCCACGGTCACGAAGCTGTTGGTCGATATGGGCACGGTCTGCTCGATCTATCAAGACCGCGTGATGCGCGACCTGACCTGCGAGCGCGTCCAGTGCGACGAGATTTGGTCGTTTTGCTACGCCAAGGCAAAGAACGTTCCGGAGGAAAAGCAGGGCGAGTTCGGCTACGGCGACGTCTGGACATGGGTCGCGATCGACGCCGACACGAAGCTGGTCCCGACCTACCGAATCGGCACCCGCGACATGATCGAGGCTCGCCTGTTCATGGAGGACTTGTCACGGCGGCTAGCGAATCGTGTTCAGATCAGCACCGACGGGCACCCGCCATACGCGACCGCGATTCGGGGCGCGTTCAACGGAGACATTGACTACGGCCAGATCATGAAGACCTACGTAGGTGGCCATAACGAGACGCGCTACTCCCCCGGCGTCTGCATCGGCGCGGAGAAACGCGTCATGAACGGTTCTCCTGATCCGTCCCATATCTCGACCAGCTACGTTGAACGCCAGAACCTCACCATGCGGATGAGCATGCGGCGCTTCACCCGCCTGACTAACGGGTTCTCAAAGAAGGTAGAAAACCTTGCCGCAGCCGTGTCTCTCCATTTCGCTCACTACAACTTTGTTCGCGTCCATAGCTCACTCGGCACGACTCCTGCTGTCGCCGCTGGAGTCGCTGACCATGCTTGGAGCGTGGCCGAGTTGATCGGGCTTTTGGAAGACGCCGAAGCCGTGTCAGTCAAGCGAGGCAGCTACACCAAGACCCGCGAGCGGCGAGCGGATTCAAAGTGACCCACTACCTGTCCCTTCCGCTCACAAAAGCCTTACAGCGCCGTCGTAGGCTCGGCGCGCACGTGCCGCCGTCGCTGAAGCTGATCGCTCGTACCCTCCTCGTCGTCGTCGCGCTCGCCGCCGCCTTCGCGCAGCACCCCGCCCCCGCCGCGGCCGCGACGCCGTGCTGGAAGGCGCTCCTGAACGACTGGTACGACGGCCGGATCGACAAGACCTATGCCGTCCACTGCTACAACGACGCGCTGAAGCACCTGCCGACCGACGTGCAGCAGTACTCGAGCGCCCACGATGACATCCAGCGCGCCCTCCAGAGCGCGATCGCAAAGCAGAAGAAGACGGGGCACAAGGTCGACCCGAACTCGCTCGTCCCGCCCTCCTCGGGCGGCCCGTCGAGCGGCGGCGGGAACGGGACGACGACCGGCCCGACGGGCCCGAGCCCGACGACGGGCGGCGGCCGCAACTCCGGCAAGGGCCTCGGCCACCTCGCGAACAAGCTCAATCCGGCGAGCGCCTCGTCGCTCCCGATCCCTTTGCTCGTGCTCGGCGCGCTCGCGATCCTGCTCGTCGCAGCGGGCGCCGCGGGGCTGATCGCCAAGCAGATCCAGGCCCGCAAACAGGCTCCGTAGCCGCTCCGTAGCCCCTCCGGGCGGCGGTACCATGTCCGTCCGAGGTCCGCTCTACGCTCCGTCTCCCTTCAGGACCACAGAACATCGGCTCGCGCGCTGGGAGCGTGCGTAGAGGAGGCGTAAGAGATGGCGTCCGTAGAGCACGAGAACACCGTTCAGATCCACCCCGACGAGCTCGTCAATAGCGTCGTCGACGAGGACGCCAACCTCGCCGTCCGCAGGCTGTTCACGATTGCGGGCCGCGATCCCTTCGACGAGGTCGAATGGGAGATCCGGGACGCGCACATTCCCGGCAAGAACGGCCCGGCGTTCGAGCAGAAGGACGTCGAGTTCCCGAAGTTCTGGTCGCAGACCGCGACGAACATCGTCGCGCAGAAGTACTTCCGCGGCCGCATGTCGAGCCCGGAGCGTGAGCGCTCCGTCAAGCAGATGATCGGCCGCATCGTCGGCACCGTCGGCACGTGGGGCCGCGACGGCGGCTACTTCGCCGACGAGGACGAGGCGCAGACGTTCGAGGACGAGCTGAAGGCGATCCTCGTCAACCAGCTCGCCGCGTTCAACTCGCCGGTCTGGTTCAACGTCGGCTTCGAGGAGAAGCCGCAGTGCTCGGCGTGCTTCATCCTCTCGATCGACGACTCG
>JAICLM010000213.1 GCA_025927435.1 Thermoleophilia bacterium
CCGTGTCACGACCAACACGACGATCTTCAAGGAGACCGAGGTCGGCGACGTGATCGAGATGATGCGCTACCTCACCGACGAGGTCGGCATCGACGGGATGATGATCGCGCCCGGCTACCAGTACTCCCAGATCGACCCGGCACTGACGATGACGCGGGACGAGCACGAGGAGAAGTTTCGGGCGATCCGGGCAGCGACGAAGGAGCACGGCTACCGCTGGATCGCGTCGCCGATCTACCAGGACTTCCTCACCGGCCGGCGCGAGCTGACGTGCGCGCCGTGGGGCTCGATCACGCGCAACCCGTACGGCTGGAAGGGCCCGTGCTACCTGCTGACCGACGGGATCTTCCCCACGTACGAGGCGCTGCTCGAGGGGATGGAGTGGGAGGCCTACGGCCCCGGCAACGACCCGCGCTGCGAGCATTGCGGCATCCACTGCGGGTTCGAGCCGTCGGCCGCGTACGAGGCCTCGAGCAGCCTGAAGGAGACCGTGCGGAGTCTCGCTTGGACGCTGACGGGCTGACGTTCGCTGTGGCGACGAGTGCGGAGGAGCGCGTGGCGAAGCGCCTCGGTCTGAGCACCGTGCGCGTCGGCGTGTGCGTCGCGAACGGCGTCCCCGAGGGGAACCTCGTCTCATTCGGGCTCGCCGGCTCGCTCGGCGGCCTGCAGGTCGGCGAGGTGCTCGACGCGACTCGCGTGGTCGACGAGACGGGCACGACCCTGTGGGAGGGGCCGGGCCTCGGGGTGCGCGGTGCCCGCCCCGGAGTCGTCCTCGGCGGCGACGTCCTCGTCCACGACGCGTCCGAGCGCGCCCGCCTCCGCGAGGCGAGCGGCGCCGACGCGGTGGACATGGAGAGCGGCGCCCTCGCACGGAGCGGCCGGCTCGCCGGCGTCGTCCGGGCGATCTCCGACAGCGCCGACAGCACGGTCGAGGGAGTGGACACGACGGTGCACCCCGACGGCCGTACGAACGTTGCCGGCCTGCTGCGCTGGCTCGCGACCCGCCGCGGCGATGCGTTCCGCTCGATGCGGGACGCGCTCCGGGCGCTGCAGGCCCTGGAACGGGCGGTGGCGGCATGAGGGGCCGCGTCCTCCTCGCCGCGCCGCGCTCGTTCTGTGCCGGCGTCGACCGCGCGATCGAAATAGTGGAGCGGCTGCTCGAGGAGCATGGCCCGCCTGTCTACGTTCGCCACGCGATCGTCCACAACGACCATGTCCTCCGCCGCCTGGAAAAGCTCGGCGCGGTCTTTGTCGAGTCCGAGGACGAGATCCCGCCCGGCGCGATCTGCGTGCTTTCGGCCCACGGCGTCGCCCCGGCGGTGAAGGAGAACGCGCAGAAGCGCGGGTTGCGGGTCGTGGACGCCACCTGCCCGCTCGTGAACAAGGTGCACGCAGAAGCGCGGCGCTATGCCGACAGCGGCCATCTCGTCGCGCTCGTCGGCCACAAGAACCACGTCGAGGTGATCGGGACGCTCGGGGAGCGGCCGGACTCCACCGTCGTGATCGAGTCGCCGGAGCAGGCCGGTGAGCTCGACACCGAGAAGCCCGTCGCGGTCGTGACCCAGACGACGCTGTCCCTCGACGACGTCGCGCCGATCGTGGACGCGCTCGAGGATCACCTCGGCACGCTGCGGCGGCCCCACGCCGACGACATCTGCTACGCGACGCAGAACCGCCAGGACGCGGTGAAGGCGATGGTCGCGCAGGGCGCGACGCTCGTGCTCGTCATCGGCTCCGAGACGAGCTCGAACGCCCAGCGGCTCGTCGAGGTCGCGCAGGCAGCCGGCGCGCAGGCGACGCTCGTCGACGGCGAGAGCCCGCTCGACGAGAAGCTGTTGAACGGGCACGAGACGATCGGCCTCACCGCCGGCGCCTCCACGCCCGAGGAGCTCGTGCGCGCCACGGCGGCGCGACTCGCCGAGGCCGGCTACGCACTGCCCGAGGAAATCGAGGTCGCGAAGGAGGACGTCCATTTCAGGCTGCCCAAGGAGGTCGCACAGGCATGACGACCGTCGAAGTCCCCTACTCGATCGCCGCGGCTCTCCCGTCGCTGTCGGTGATGGACATCACGAACGACGTCTCGCGCGAGGTCGCCGAGTCCGGCGTCACCGCGGGCATCGCCTACCTCCACAGCGCGAGCCCGCTCTCGCTCGTGCGCGTGCAGGAGCGGGAGACAGGCTTCTTCGAGGATCTCGAGCAGCTCCTCGAGCGTGTCGTGCCGGCGAAGCTCCGCTCGCGTGAGCGCCTGCTCGCGTTCCTGCTCGGGCCGCGCTCGGAGCAGGTGCCCGTCGCCGACGGGACGCTGTGCCTCGGCCAGTGGCAGCGGATCCTCCTCTTCTCGCTCGACGCGCAGCACCGGCCCGACTGGACGCTCACGCTCGTCGGGTAGGGCGCACGCCGAGCGGTACGCGAGGAGTACCGTCCGCTCCGAGATGCTTGTCCTGAGCCGTAGCGTCGTCGAGGAGCTGCTCGATCTCGACGCGCTCCTCGATGCGCTTGCCGCCGCGCATGCGGAGCTCTCCGCCGGAAAGGCGTCGCTCGTGCCGCGGGTGGGCGCGTTCTCCGAGGCGGGCGTCCTCGGGACGATGGTCGGCTACACGCCCTCTGCGGGCCTCGGGTGCAAGCTCGTCACGCTCTTCCCGGAGAACCGCGACCGGCCGACGCACCAGGCGGCGATCGCGCTCTTCGATCCCGCGACCGGGACGCCGGTGGCCCTGATGGACGGGACGTACATCACCGCCATGCGCACCGCCGCGGCGGCCGCGCTGGCGACGCGGCTGCTCGCGCGGCCCGATGCGCGCGTGCTCGCGATCCTCGGCACCGGCGTGCAGTCCCGTTCCGCGCAGGAGATGTTCCCGCGCGCCCACGAATTCGCGGAGGTGCGGGTTGCCGGGCGCGGCGAGTTCGAGGACGCCGTGCGCGGCGCCGACGTCGTCCACGCGACGACTGCCGCGCAGGAGCCGATCGTCCGCTTCGACTGGCTGAGTCCGGGCACGCATGTCAGCTCGGTCGGGTCGACCCTCGGCGCCGACGGCGGCTCCGAGCTCGATCCCGCGATCGTCGAGAAGGCGGACGTCGTCGTGGTCGAGCAGCGCGACTCGGCGTTCGCGCCGCTCCCCGCCGGCGCGCCGGAGCTCGACCCGCGCGGCCGCGACGGAGTGGTCGAGCTCGGCGAGGTCATTGCCGGCACGGCGGCCGGGCGCAGCTCCGACGATCAGATCACGCTCTACAAATCGGTCGGCGTCGCCGTCCAGGACCTCGCTGCCGCGGCGCTCGTGCTCGCGGCCGCGCGGGAACGCGGCGCTGGACAGGAGATCGAGCTGGAGGAGATACACGCATGAGCAGCAACGACTTTTCACCGGGTCTCGCGGGGGTGGTCGCGTTCGAGACGGAGATCGCCGAGCCCGACAAGGACGGCGGCGAGCTTCGCTACCGCGGCGTCAACATCGAGGATCTCGTCGGCAAGGTGCCGTTCGAGCAGGTGTGGGGGCTGCTCGTCGACGAGTCGCTTCAGCCGGGTCTTCCCTACGAGCACGTCGACCTCGAGCGCCGCACGGGCGGCTTCGCCGCCGACCTCCAGTCGACGCTCGCCGCGCTGAGCGGGGAGTGGAAGCTCGGTCAGTTCATCGACATCGACGACGAGCAGGCGAAGGAGGATCTCCGCCGGCTCTCGTCGGCTGCGCTCTCGGTCGTCGCCCAGTCGGCCCGCGGGCCGGACCTGGCGCCGGTGCCCGCCGAGACCGTCGCGCAGGGCCAGACGGCTGCGGAGCGGTTCGTCCTCGAGTGGCGCGGCGACCTGAACGAGCGCTCGGCGAAGGCGATCGACACGTACTGGATCTGCACGGCCGAACACGGCCTCAATGCTTCGACGTTCACGGCGCGAATCGTCGCCTCGACGGGAGCCGACGCGGGCGCCGCGCTCTCCTCGGCCGTCGGCGCCCTCTCCGGGCCCCTGCACGGGGGCGCGCCGGCACGCGTCCTGCC
>JAICLM010000263.1 GCA_025927435.1 Thermoleophilia bacterium
ATCGCGTACTGGCAGGACCAGGGGCTCGCGAGGCTCGCGTGCACGATGTCCGGCGCGAGTTCGCGGATCAGCCGGACGTGTTCCACCAGGCTGCGGAGGTCGTGTCCGCTCCGAGGTTCCGCGACGACGTGGCTCGAAGCGGAGGGGCGCGCTCCCGCGATGCGCTCGACGATCCGCTCCGAGACACCGGCAACGGCGACGTCGATCGACGGCGCGAGGCGCTCCACCAGGTGCGCCAGGCAGAGATCGGCGCCCCCCAGCTCGACCGTGTCGGTGTACGCGAGCAGTTTCACGGCCGGCGGGCGTGCACAAGGCTTGCGTAAAGGCTCTCGAACGCGGCGGCGCCCTGATCCCAGCCCAGATGCTCCTCGGCCCAGGATCGTGCGCTCACGGCGAGGGCTCGGCGGCGGAACGGGTCGAGCAAGAGCTCGACGAGGACTTCGACGAGCTCCTCCTCGCCGTCCGCCACCAGCAGGTGCTCGCCTGGGGTCGCCTCCACGCCCTCTGCCGCTCGCGGGGTCGCGACGAGTGCCTTGCCGGCCGCGAGGGCCTCGAGAACCTTCATCCGCATGCTGCCTCCGATCCGGATCGGCGCTACGACGACCGCTGCTCGATCCAGATAGGGGGTCACGTCGGGCACCGAACCGTGAACGGAGACCGCCCCTTGCTCGAGGGCCAGAATGTCGTCTCCCGGCTCGTTGCCGACGAGCTCGAGACGCGCCGCCGGCGCCTGCTGCGCGACGCGTGGAAAGACCGAGTCGGCGAGCCATTTGGCGGCGTCCACGTTTGGTGGATGTCCGAAGCTCCCGACGAAGACGATGGTCGGCGGCCCCGACCCCTCCGGGGCGAGTGGGCGTGCGGGCACCTCCACTGCGAGCGGGATCCTCGTGACCGGCGTCTGGCCTGCGCTCGGTCGCACCGCCGCGAGATCGCGGTCGGCGAAGACGACGATCGCATCGAATTGCGGGCGCGTTCGTCGCTCATAGCGCCGCCAGGCCGCGACTTCGAGTCGTCGCGGGATGCGCCTCAGCCCGGTCGTTCCGTGGAGGACTTCATCGGCCCAGGCGGAGCCCGGATCGTAGTCCACCAGGATGCGAGGTACTCCCCTTCGGGCCGGCGAGGTGACGTACTGCGCCATCGCCTGGAGATGGATCTCGATGAGCTCGGGGTGCCATTGGTCGAGGAGCCGGTCGAGAGCGGCGACAAATGCGGAGCTCCGGGAATCGACAACCCAGGGCGGGCTGCCTGTCAGGAACCCGACGCTCCATGCGAAGCGACGCGAGAGCCGTCCCCGGACGGGCGCGGCCACCTCGACCACGATCTGGCAGCGGGCCGCGATCGCGGGGTCGACGGGAGGCTCGTCCTTCGCGCGCAGACAGAGGAGCCCGATCTCGTTCCGCTCTGCGAGCTGCAGCAGAAGCTGCGCCGTCGCCTTGCCGCCGTGCCTGGCGTCGAGTCGGGGTGGGAACGGTGTGCAGACCAGGACCCGTCTTGGGGAAGCCGTGGAATCTGCAGAAAGTCCGCTCATACTGTGATTCGTGTCTGCGGCCGTGTCGGTCATCGTGGCATCGCACAATACGCGCGCCTATCTCGGGCGTTGTCTGGGCGCGATCGACGCTTCCTACGAGGTGATCGTCGTCGACACGATGTCCACCGACGGCTCGCGAAGGCTCGTCCGTGACGAGTTCCCCCACGTTCGCCTGGTGGAGCTCGATACCAACCCGGGATACGGCGGTGCGCTGAACAGAGGCATCGCGTTGGCTTCCGGGGCTTATCTGATCCTGATGAACGGCGATGCGTGGCCGCAGCAGGAGGCCGTCGAGCGGCTCGTCGCGTTCGCCGAGACCGAGCCCCGGGCCGGCGTCATCGGCCCCCGGCTCGTGAATCCCGACGGAACCCTCCAGCCCTCTGTCCGCGGCTTTCCGACCTTGTGGCGTCTGGCGACCGAGTACCTCTTTCTGCGCTGGCTCGCGCCCCGCAGCCGCTTGCTCAACGCGTTCTACGGCTCCGGCTTCGACCACGCTACGCGGCGCGAGGCGGAGTTCCTCGTCGGTGCCGTGCTGCTGGTGCGCAGCGAGACGCTCGACGAGATCGGCCGATTCGACGAACGCTTCTTCATGTACAACGAGGAAGTCGACCTCTGTTACCGGGCCCGAGCCGCTGGGTGGAGCGTCGTCTTCTGGCCCGGGGCGGAATTCGTGCACGTCGGGGGAGCCTCGACCGCGCCCACCTGGCCGCAGATGTACCGAGAGCAGCTTCGCTCGCATCTGCGCTTTCTCGACAAGCACATGGGCCCGAAGGAAGCGGAGCGAGGACGCAATCTCATTGCGTCGGCCATGGCGTTGCGGGCGATCGTGTTCACCGTGCTCGGGCGAGCCGAGCGACGCCGGCTATCGGTGGACGGAGCTCGGTGGCTGCTGTCGGCCGACGCTCGAACGCTGCTGGAATTTCCACCGGACGGAGCGGTTGCGCCGTGAGTGACGCCGCATTACAAGCCCCGAGGAACACCGCCGCACGCCGAATGGTGCGCGCGCGAACTGCCCCGTTGCTGGTCGCCGGGATCATTTGCGTGACCGTCGCTCTCGACGTGATCTGGCTCGACCGATTTCGCCGCGGCTACGTGACCGAATGGGACGAGTCGGGTTACCTCCAATTCGCCCTGAGCAACTTCGACGCGTTGCACGATCAGGGCCTCTGGACGTTTGCCAAGACGGTCGCGGGCCGGGAGACGTTCGGGCCGCTGCTGCCGTTCGTCACCTCGCTCGCGTACCCGATCGTCACGCG
>JAICLM010000139.1 GCA_025927435.1 Thermoleophilia bacterium
TCGTCGAGCGCTCGCGGAACGCCGACCTCGTCGTCGTCGGATCTCGCGGCCTCCACGGCGTCGCCTCAATCGGCAGTGTGAGCGAGCGCCTGGCACACCAGGCTCACTGCACCGCGCTCATCGTGCACGCGTCGCTCGCGGGACAGGCCGCCTGACCGCTTCCGGTCACCTCCGGCTACGAACCGCTCGCCGCGACCGTCCGCCTCAGGTCAGCGACGGCGTGCTCTCCGATGGCCTCCACGATACGTGGCCGCTCCAGTAGCCTCGCACGCTCGTATGGCGTGGACCAGCCGCGAATGTACGGGTCCTCGAGAATCTCCTTGAGCGGTCGTCCTCGCTTGTGCTCACGCAGGACGTAACGCTCCAGGTACTGCTCGCGCCTCTTCGTTCCGAACAGCGACGCGAAGAGGTTCTTCGGCCTGAATGAAAGTCGCATTGCTACCTCTCTTCGATTCGATCGTCTTGGTACTTCCCGCACCGGAGCGCGCCAACCGCTGCGCTCCCGGGTCATCCGGCGGGTACGGAGGCTCGCTGCCCGTTTTCGTCGAGGGGTGAGACAGTATGGAGTCCGTTTCCGCTGTAGCCCCATCGTTCCCTCGATCTGTTGGCCCGGCTATGGGGTCGTCGCTCGATTTCGCGGACGTCACGGCGCGCCATCGAACCGCCGGCCGACATCGGCGAGTGCGCCGGAGCTGGGCGGGAACTGGCTGATGATGCCGCTGCTGAGTACCCGCCCGCGAACAAGCGCTGCCTGATCCAGCCTGGTAGAGCTGGTCGCACCGGGTGCCCAGATGGGGCCACCACCGTATTGCGATACAACCGTGCAGTGGGCACCGTTGAGCTGAACACCGATTAGAAGGAGGCCACGTCAATAACCAGGCTCGGGGCGCGTGTTCGAGGCGCTCCTGAACATCTACGCAGAGCAATGGAGAGGTGAGGAAAACCATGAACGTGATCGTTGTCGGAGTCGACCACTCCGAGCAGGCCAGGGAGGCGCTGCGATTTGCACTCGAGGAGGCAAAGTTCCGCAATGCCAGGCTCCGGGTCGTCCATGCCTGGCAGTACGGAACGATCAGCGCCACCGGGATCGAGGGCTCTTACCTCCCTACACTCGGCGCCGACGTCAAGGAGGTTCGCGAGGTCGCCGAGCAGGCGCTCGAAGCGATGCTGCGCGAGTCGCTGCTGGATATCGACTCGGTCGAGATCGAGCGACGCGTCGTCGAGGGACCGCCGGCGGCCGTGCTGGTCAACGAGTCCCGCGACGCGGACATGCTCGTGGTTGGCTCGCGGGGCCATGGCGGCTTCACAGGGCTACTCTTGGGTTCGGTCAGCGGGCAGGTGTCGCATCACGCTGTCTGCCCGGTCGTGATCGTCCGCCCGAAGGCGAAGGAGGGCGACTGAGAATGGCTGTCCGAACCAAGCGTGTCTACGAGCCCGCCGAAGCTGCTGACGGCTACCGGGTGCTGATCGACCGCCTCTGGCCACGCGGGGTTCCCAAAGAAGAAGCGCGGCTGGACGAGTGGGCGCGCGAGCTCGCGCCGAGCCGTGAGCTGCGTCTCTGGTTCGGCCACGAGCCGGAGAAGTTCGACGCGTTCCGTCGCCGCTACCGCGCGGAGCTCACCAGCCACGAGGCGAAGCTGAGCGAGCTTCGCCGCCGTGGCCGACGGGGCGCCCTGACGCTGGTCTACGCCGCGCGCGACGTCGAGCACAACGACGCGGTGGTGCTCGCAGAGCTGCTGCGCGGCACCGGGGACATGGAGGGGTAGTCGTGCCTCCCCTGCCTTCAGGCGATCTCGCCAGGCGCGTCGCCCACCGCCGCCGCGAGCTCGGCCTCAGCCAGGAGGAGGTCGCCCACCGCGCAGGCATGGCCGCCGGCTACCTCGACTACCTCGAGCACAGTCCCTCGATCGCGCTCTCTCGCGGTTCAGTGGTCAGGCTCGCGAAGGCGCTCGAGACGAGCGTCGATTATCTACGCGGCGGCAAGGTTGACCGGCCGCCGGGGCCAGGTCGCGCCGGCCCGCGACCGAAGCTCGACGTAATGAGCCGTGAGGAGTGTGAGGACCTCCTTGCGGCCGGCGGCGTCGGTCGTTTCGTCTTCGCGAGCGAGCCGGGACCAGCTGCGTTGCCCGTCAACTTTCGCCTCCTGGACGGCGACATCGTCTTCCGCACTCGCACTCGCGGGGTGCTCGCGGCAGCGGTTTCGGGCGACGACAGGGTCGGGTTCGAGGTCGACCGGATCGATGATGCAATGAGCGAAGGCTGGAGCGTGCTGATCAGCGGCCGCGCTCGGCTCGTCGAGGATCCCGAAGAGCTCGCCCGCATCGCCGAGCTCGGGATCGAGCCGTGGCCGGGCGGTCACCGGGACGCGGTCATCCGCATCGAGACCGAGACCGTCTCCGGTCGCCGCATCCGTCAGGGGAGCAGCCGTTGATCGTCGTTCCTGCCCGCAGTGCCAAGGAGTTGAAGCGATGAGGATCGACTATCGGAAGGCCTGCCCCGAGGCACTGCGGGCGATGAGCGGTCTCGAGGAGGTCGTGGAGGGCAGCACTCTCGAGCCGAAGCTGCTCGAGCTCGTCAAGATGCGCGCCTCGCAGCTGAATGGCTGCGCCTACTGCCTCGACATGCACTCCAAGGATGCGCGCGCCTACGGCGAGAGTGAGCAGCGGCTGCACGTGCTCGCCGCTTGGCGGGAAGCGCCCTTCTACAGCGAGCAGGAGCGAGCAGCTCTTGCCTGGTGCGAGGCGTTGACGCTGCTGCCGCAAACAGGTGCACCTGACGACGTCTACGCACAGGTCAAGGAGCAGTTCGACGAAGAGGAGCTCGTGGCGCTGACGCTGGCGATCGTTGCGATCAACGGTTGGAACCGCTTCGCCGTCGGCTTCCGCAGCGCCGTCGGCCGCTACGTCTCACCGCACACCGTGGTCGCAGAAGCCACGCAAGGAACGTGAGCACAGACGCCGCGCTCGACTTCGACGTCGAGAGCGAAGGCTGAACGCGGTCGAGCCGCGAGAACTGTGAGCTCCACGGCCAGAACTTCCAAGCCGAGCCGGCCGCGGGGAGCGCCTACATCGGCGATCTCACCCTCGCGGAGCCCGACGGGCTTTCGCCGACCGAACGACCGTCGCACGTGAGCTTTGTTCTGCTCCCGGCGTCGTTTGCCGTCCTCCTTGTCGGCGCCTACTTCTTCACGAATGCCGTCGAATGGGCTGGGCACCGGCTCCAGCTGGGCGAGGGCGCCGTCGGCAGTTTGCTCGCTGCGGTCGGCACTGCCCTGCCCGAGTCGATCATCCCGGTCATTGCCCTGATCACCGGCGGCAAGGCGGATGCGGTTGCGATCGGAGCGATCATCGGCGCGCCGTTCATGCTGGCGACGATCGCCATGGCCCTCGTCGGCGTTTCCGCGTACGTCTTCCGCGCGAGCCGCGCGACCGGGCAGAGACTCGACGTACACCGGCCCACCGTCGGCCGCGACCTCTGGTTCTTCCTCGTGCTGTTCACCATCGCGCTCCTGCTTGGGCTCGGCGCTCCCACTGCCCTTCGCATCGTCGTCGCCGCCACCTTCGTGGTCGCGTATATGGCCTACGTCCGGCTCACACTCGCCGGCGGCGGCGAAGTTCAGCCGAGCGCGTCGCTGAAGCCCCTCTACCTGGACCTGAGCCGTCGTGATCCGCCCGCGAACACGACAGTCGTGTTCCAGTTGCTGGTTGCGTTGGGGGCGATCGTCGGTGGCTCACACCTGTTCGTCGACGAGCTGCTGCACGTCGCTGACCGCGTGGGCGTCTCGGCGCTCGTCCTGGCACTCGTGCTGGCGCCACTGGCGACCGAGCTGCCGGAGAAGGCGAACAGCTTTCTCTGGACGCGCGAGGGAAAGGACACGCTCGCACTCGGCAACATCACCGGAGCGATGGTCTTCCAGTCGACGCTGCCGGTCTCGCTCGGACTGGCACTCACCGACTGGACGCTGAGCGGCCCTTCGCTGCTCGCGGCCGCGCTTGCCGTCGCCGGAGGTGCGCTCGCGCTTGGAATCCTTCGCTTCCGCGGCCGCTTCGGACCGATATCGATCCTGGTCTGGGTGGCCCTCTACGCGGCTTTCGTCGGGTATGTCACGCTCGCCGGCTGACGACGCCGCATTCGACTGAGCGGCGTGGTGTCACGCCGGCGACCGGATGGGCCCGTCGCCGTATGGCCCCCGTGCAAGCGGTGTGTCACCCTCGATGAGAAGTCGCAACCGGGTAGGGGGAGTGATGGCGACCCGAGAAGAAGCACGAAGCACTCGAAGCGGCGCTCGCCGCCGCAAGCCGCAACGGCGTGATGGCCTGCGGCGAGATCCTCGCAGGCGACGACGCAGCGGCCATCGGCGAGTTCGCAAGGGAGCAACTAGTTCACGAAGGAGGGAGAGGCTGATGAGCTCGGCACTGACAACCAACAATGAGCGGGACGACGTCGTCGCGTGGCGGCATACGCAGCTCTTTCGCTCAGGCTTCCCGCCGGACCTCGCGGTCAGCATCGCAGAGGACGACCGCTATGACCTGCATGCCGTGATCGAGCTCGTAGAGCGTGGCTGCTCCCCCGAGTTGGCACTCCGGATCCTGGCGCCGCTCGAGGAGGGCGAGGCTCGGTAGACGCCGAGGCGGGTCGAGCCCCCGAGTGGCCGGTTGGACAGCTGTCGACGCCGGTGATCGCACCGAGCACCACCGCCGCAACCGGGATGAGCACGGCGGGCTCGAGTCGGTCGAGCACCGGATGCGCGAGGAACGTAACGCTGCCATGGTGCAGCGATAATGTCCGCCAAAGTGCGCTGGTGAGCCACCGTGCCAGATTGCGGATAGTAGGCTGCGTCCAAGGGTGCTGACGGTGAGTGAGGGGGGACGGTGCGGCTCGAGGATTATGGGCTGATCGGCGACCTGCAGTCCGCGGCGCTCGTTGGGCGCAACGGCTCCGTCGACTGGCTGTGCTTCCCGCGGTTCGACTCGCCGTCCTGCTTCTCAGCGCTCCTCGGGGACGAGACCCACGGGCGTTGGCTCGTTGCACCGGCTGGCGAACTACGCGCTTGCTCTCGCCACTATCGAGCGGGGACGCTCGTCCTCGAAACCGATTTCGAGACTGACGACGGCACCGTGCGCGTGATCGATTTCATGCCTCGGCGTGGCGAAGGCCCGCCGCGCCTGATGAGGATCGTCCAGGGGCTGAGCGGCAGCGTCCCGATGCGGATGGAGCTTTCTCTTCGCCCCGACTACGCATCGATCGTGCCGTGGGTCGAGCCTGCATCGGACGGAATCGTGGCGACCGCCGGCCCGGACGGCTTCCGGCTCACAACCGCGCTGCCGCTCGAGGTCGATCGGGGTGTGGTGCGAGGCGAGTTTGTGGCGGTCGAGGGCGCCCGCGAGCGACTCGTGCTCACGTGGCATCTGTCGTATGAAGAGACGCCGGCCGTCGAGGACGCCGACTCTGCGCTTGCGCGTACGGAAGCGTGGTGGCGGGAGTGGATCGAGCGCTGCAGCTATGAGGGCCCCTACCGCGACGAGGTGCTGACCTCGCTGATGGTGCTCAAGGCAATGACATTCGAGACCACCGGTGCCGTGATTGCGGCGCCCACGACGTCGCTGCCCGAGGACATCGGCGGCGAACGAAACTGGGACTACCGCTTCTGCTGGCTGCGCGACTCAGTGCTTGCGCTCGAGGCCCTGCTCGCGGCCGGCTACACCGCGGAGGCGCTGGCCTTTCGCGACTACCTGCTGAGGGTTGGTACCGGCGATCCGAA
>JAICLM010000235.1 GCA_025927435.1 Thermoleophilia bacterium
ACAAGGAGGCAACCCCAGCATGAGTCCGCTCGAGTTCGTCAAACCGAAGGACGTGGCACCCACCCTCAACATGGCCCTGTTCGGCCCGGGCGGGACCGGCAAGACCGTTGCCGCGTGCTCGGCGCCCGGGCCGATCCTCTACGGCAACGCCGAAGGCGAGACCGCCCTGCTCTACGCCCGCGGCCTCTACGGCGACGACAAGATCCACGAGTTCGCGGTGTCGAAGTCGGCCGACCTCGACGCCCTCTTCCTGCACATGCAGGGCGGCTGCGAGGAGCAGACGTTCGTCCTCGACACGATCGGGGAGACCTATCAGCGCTTGGTCGAGGAGCTGGCCGGCACCGGCCGCGCATCGCTCCAGAACTACGGCGACGTCAACACGAAGCTCGAACGTTTCATCCGGGCGATCCGCGACTTGCCGATCAACGTCGTGATCCTCGCCCACGAGCAGGTGGACGACGAGGAGGGCGAGGTCACGCGGCGCCCGCTGACCGGCGGCAAGAAGCTCCCCGAGAAGCTGGTCGCGATGATGGACGTCGTCGGCTACACCGCCGTTGTGCCGGCGACCGACGACGAGCCCGCCAAGTACGTCGCCCAGCTCGTAGAAGCCAAGGGCCGGCGGGCGAAGGACCGCTCCGGTGCCCTCGGCACGACCCGGCCGCTGGATCTCGGCGAGTGGATTCCGGTGGCGATCGAGGCAATGCGTGGCGGGCAACAGTCGCTCGAGACGGCCGCGACGGAGGAGCCCGAGAAGAAGGGCAAGAACAAAGAGACCACGGCGTCGACCGGCGACAGCGGCGAGGCCAAAGAGGAGGAGAAGAAATGACGTTCAAGCTGAGCCTGGACGACGTCGAGCCCTGGAAGGTCGGCGGCGTGATTCTCGGACCCGGAACCCACCCGATCAAGGTGGTCGAGGAAGAGATCGAATACAAGGGCGAGGGTGAGGAGAAGCACCCGGTCGTCAAACTCCAGCTCGTCGCGATCGGCGGTGAAGAAGAGGGCGGCGAGATCCGCGATTGGGTTCACGTCACGCCCAACTCCCTCGGCCGCGTTGCGCAGATCTACGAGGCGTTCGAGGTCGAGGTTCCGGGCGGCGAGTTCGAATGGATTCCGCTGCTCAACCGCACCGCGAAGGCCATCGTCCGCCGGGTGCCGAGGCGCGACGGCAAGACCGGCGACAACGGCCAGGTGCTCGAAGTCTCCGAAGTGAAGGGCTACGCCGCCCTCACCGAGGAGGACAAAGCGATCGAGGGTCTAAAGGAGACCTTCGGCGCCACCGAGGTCAAGAAGACCGGCGGTGTCGAGGACGACATTCCGTTCTGATGGCCGGCAAGACCACGAAACGACGCACCCTCTCCCCCGAGGAGCGCGAAGCCAAGAAGGCGTTCGAGGTCGAGGCCAAGATCAAGAAGGGGGTGGGGGCGATCCGCGAAGTGTGGGTCGCCCTCGCCGCCTACTTGCACGAGTTCCACCAGGGCAAGATGTGGGAGCACCTTGGCTACAACCGGATCGAGGACTGGCTGGGAACGCCGGAGATCGGGTTGGGCCGCTCGCAGGTCTACGCTCTGATCGAGGCGTACGAGGAGCTGGTCGTGAAGCGCGACGTCGAGCCCTCGCAGCTCGGCGGGCTCGAGGCGACGAAGATCGCGGTCGTGCTGCCGGCGCTTCGCCGCGGCGACGTCGATCTCGATGAAGCGCTCGCTGACTGCGAGGCGCTGTCGCGCTCCGCGCTCCGCGAGAAGTACGGCCAGCAGGTGTCGGCCGAGCGGGTGCCGCTGATCCAATGCGAGCAATGCGGCTGCATGAAACGGCCGAAGACCGAGGCCGAAAAGGACGAGCCGATCCCCGGCCAGCTTTCGACCGACGAAGCCAGCGCGGCCTGATGCCGCTGACGCCGGAAGAGGCCGCGGTCTACCCGAAGCGTCAGCTCGAGGCCGCGGCACGGCTCGACGTCGCGATCGAAGTCGAGCGGTTCACGCGGCACCTTCCCCCGGGCAATGCGGCACGCGAGGAGGCGCTGGAGGAGTGGCGCTGGGCTCGTGCTGTCGCTGCCGAGTGGGACCAGGATTGATAGTCAAGCCGCCGCCTGAGCTCAGCTCGCAGTTCCACGAACAGGCGATGCGTCGCGAGCGGCCGGTGCCCTTCATCGCCGAGGCGCCGGCCTGCTGGCTCGCTTCCTTCGATCCGCTTAAACGGCTCTGCAAAGGGAAGTGGGAGGCGTTCCACTTCTTCGGCAAGCAGGAACTTCGCAACTGCCCCGAGCTGCGCGGCCTGACGCCCGAGGAGCTGATGCTGATCGAATGGGATGCGCGCAACGCTGGCCCCGGCTGCGTCGAGCACCATCGACGCTTCGACAACCTCGCCGACGCCGGTCCCGGGAGCGCTCTTGTCGTGCCTCGATCGAGCCTGCCCGCCGACGTCGAGGAGTTCATCGCCGAACGCGGCATCCCGTGCCTGGCCGAGCGGCGCTTTCCGCTCTGCTAAGCGCTATAGTTCGCGGTGCCCGTGAGCAGTCCCCGCACATAATCCGGGGACAGCCAAGCGCCTCGCAATCGACGTGCGTCTTGGGCCACGAGGCAGGATGGGATCTCTCCTCCCTGACCCGCCGCCGCCGCTTCCCTGGCGGCGTTGGCACAAAGGCGGCGGGAGCTTCACCCGGGCCGCGGCTCGCCAGAGCCAGCGGACTAAGCGACCGTGTGGATTGCGCGCACGCAGCGTTGGCGCTCTGCTGGGGGCGCCCTTGGGGTGGCCGCTGCATACGGCGCCCGGGTGAGGAGAGTTCATGGCGGTCGGGACGCGCTGAGTCAACGTCGCCGACGCGAGGCAGGCACCACGACAAGCCCGTAAAGGCATGGCCTGTGAGTCGTTCGGCAAGCCCGGTTCAACTCCGGGGACCGCCCACCCTCTTCAGCGTCGCCGCGGGATCCGCACGACAGAAAATCCGGCCAGCCGGATTGACGTCGCGCCGCGCCGGCACCTACACTCTCGATCCGTGGGTACCTCCGTCGTGGAACACAGCGAAGCCGACCGCCGGCAGGCGATGGCGGTCTACGCCTTTGTCTCCGGTCGTGAGAAGGCCGGCGTCAAGCTGCTGAAAGAAGCCGAGCTGGAGATCCCGTGGGGCACCGTCCGCTCGTGGGTGACGCGCTACCGCGACGAGTACGCCCAGGTGAAGGCGGAAGTCGATGAACACGCCCGGTCGATGATGGCCGACTCTCACCGTCGACTCGCGACGCTTGCGATGGAGTCAGAGGAGGAGGCGCTGAAGCAGGTCGCCGTGCTCCTCGAACGGGGCGAGATCAAACCCCGCGAACTTCCGAAGCTGATGCAGTCGCTTGGCATCGTGGCCGGCGTCCACACGGACAAGTCGGAGCTGATGTCGGGCCACCCG
>JAICLM010000256.1 GCA_025927435.1 Thermoleophilia bacterium
CATGCCGCCGTACAGCCTCTGGCTCCAGGGGCGCGACAACGTCTTCGCCTGGTGGTTCGGCCCGGGCATCGCGTGCAAGGGCTCGAAGCTGGTACCGGTCGGCCTCGTGAACGGAATGCCGGCCTGGGGTCAGTACAAGCCGGCCGAGGCAGGAGGGCGCGACCCGTGGGCGCTCATCGTCCCGGAGGTCTCAGGCGGCCGGATCGTCGAGCTCACGTTCTTCCTCGACACCGAGCGCCTCTTCCCGCTGTTCGGGCTGCCCGACCACCTCGACTAGCCCGCACAGGTCGAGCAGCTCCCAGAGGTCGCGCGGCGCGCGGACGAGGCGCGCCCCCGTGCGGAGCCGGAGGCGCGCCAGGAAGTCGACCGTGCGCAGATCCAGCGCGGCGATCAGCGCGACGGCTGGACGATGATGAGGGAGTTGCCGTCCGGGTCGCGGAGCCAGAACATCGGCGGCACCGGCCCGCCGTAGCGGCTCACCTCGTCGTCGACGTCCACGCCGGCCTCCTTCAAAGCGGCGTGCGCAGCGTCGACGTCGCTCGTGTCGAGGATGATCCCGGTCTGGGATCCGCCCGCGGGCTGGCCCTGCGGCGGCGGCGCGAGCGCGATCGTCGTCTCCGCTCCGGCGATCTGGACCTCGACCCAGCGCATGTCCGGGCCCATCGGCTCGTCGACGACCTTCTCGAAGCCGAGCGTGCCGACGTAGAAGTCGAGCGCCCGGTCGGTGTCGGCGACCGTCACGCAGACGCGGCCGACCTTGCTGATGTTGAGCTTCGACGCCACGGTGGACATCTGGATCCTCCTCGTGTCGGGGGTGTCGCAACTACGACCGGCGCTCGACGGAGAACTCATCGGCGGCGAGCCCTTGACGACCCTGGGCGCGATGTGCGAGATTACGCAGCGTCAAAGCCCGGGAACTGCGCAAGCGGTTCGCGGGCTTTGGCACATCAGGGGTCAACTCCTGGCGGCGAGCTTCTGGAGCACCGCGTCGATGCGCGCGAAGCCGCCCTTCGCGCCCTCCTCGACCCCGTAGTGCATCGTCGTGTCCCGCTCCTCGGCCGAGGCGAAGCGCATCGTCTGCGTCAGCTTCGTCCGCGCCTCGCCGAGGTCCTCGAACTCCAGGGTCTGCAGATGGTTCTGGAAGGTCTGCACGAGGCGCTCCGGCGGCTCGACCTCTCGGAACTCGCCCTCGACGACGCCGTGGCCGGTGTTGAAGCGCCATTTGCCGCCCGGGCGCACGTCCATCTCCTCGACGACCGTCTGGTCGCCCCACCACTCGGGGATCAGCTCGGGATCCGTCCAGACGGAGAACACGTGGTCGCGGGGCGCGTCGAAGACCCGCTCGACGCGGATCTCGAGCTCGCTCGGCGTCGTCACCGTGGTCTCGTTCATCAGCCGATCGCCTGCTTGACGAGCTTCGCGATCTTCGCCTCGTCGGCCTTCGTCAGCCTGGTGGTCAGCGCGTAGGCGACCGGCCACATCGTTCCGTTGTCGAGGTTCGCGTTGTCCTGGAAGCCGAGCATGGCGTAACGCTCCTTGAACTTCGCCGCGTCGCGGAAGAAGACGACCACCTTGCCTTGCTTGTCGGCGTAGGCGGGCATGCCGTACCAGGTCTTGGGCGTGAGGTCGGGTGCGGTCTTCTTGACGATCTCGTGAATCCGCTCGCCGAGCGCGCGGTCTTCAGGGGTCATCTTGGCGAAGGCTCCGAGGATCGCTTCTTCCCCCTGCGCCGCCAGCTTCAGCTCCTTGGCCCGCGCACGCATCGCGGCCTTCTCCTCGGCGCTGAATCCCTGCTTGTCCCTCGTCGGGCTCATCGATCTCCTTTCGTTCGTTCGACTACCTGGGCGAACCGGTCGAGCCGCTGCAGCCAGGTGCTGATGCCCTCGAACGCGTACGGCGCGAGCATGCACAGCCGGGCGCGTCCGACCTTCTCCGTCGTGACGAGCTCGGCCTCCTCGAGCAACCGGACGTGCTTCCTCATCCCGGTCAGCGACATGCCGAAGGGCTCGGCGAGCTCGCTGATCGACGCGCTGCCGCTGCCGAGCCGTTCGAGGACGGCACGGCGGGTCGGGTCGGCGAGGGCTGCGAAGGCGCGGTCGACGGGTTGGGAATACTGAACCATTTAGTTCACTATAGCAGAGTATGCTCGCCGCGATGAGCCTTCGCTGGACGATCCTGGCGCCTCTCTACGACAGGATGTCGCGCAAGAGCGAGGCGGCAGGAATGGGCGCCATGCGCGAGAGCCTGCTCGCGGAGGCGAGCGGCCGGGCGCTCGAGATCGGCGGCGGCACCGGCGTGAACCTGCGCTACTACGAGGGGGTCGACTCGCTCGTCGTCACGGAGCCGGAACCGGCGATGCTGCGCCGGCTCCACGACAGGGTGCACCGGCAAGCGCCGCAGGCCGAGGTCGTGCAGGCGCCGGCCGAGGATCTGCCCTTCGAGGATGCGAGTTTCGACACCGTCGTCTCGACGCTCGTGCTCTGCGGCGTCGACCAGGAGCGGTCGCTCGGGGAGGTGCGCCGCGTCCTGCGGCCGGGAGGTCGTCTTTTCTTCCTCGAGCACGTGCGCTCCGACGATCCGGGCCTCGCCCGCCTCCAGGACCGGATGAACCCGCTGAACCGCTTCCTCGTCGGCTGCGAGTGCAACCGCGAGACGCTCGCCGCCATCGAGGCAGCGGGCTTCACGATCTCGCGGGTCGAGCGGACGACGATGCCGGAGGCGCCGAAGTTCGTCCGTCCCGCAATCCTCGGTACCGCGGTCGCCGCAGGCTGAGCTCTACGTCGGGCGGAGCCGGTGACGAGCAGGGTGCAATCCGACTCGGCCCGCGCTGCGATTAGCAGTGGGAACGCACGATTTCGAGGAGGAGATGAATGTGAGGATCCTGCGCGGCAATTCCAGCCGATACCACGTTCGCCTGCTCGCGGTTGCGCTGCTGGCAGTGCTCGGTTTC
>JAICLM010000252.1 GCA_025927435.1 Thermoleophilia bacterium
CCGCCGCTCGCCGGTCAGCTCTGCGTACAGCTCGGTGAGCGGCTCCTCGCCGGCCGGGTCGACGAAGAGCGCGGTGATGTCGTTCGCGAACTCGTAGCCGGTCGTGCCCTGCACGGGCCAGTCGGCGCGCAGCGGCTCGCCCGGCTCGAGGATCTTCTCGACCCAGATCCGCTCCACCCCGTGCTCGCGCAGCCGGTCGAGGTACTCGCGCGGGTTCGCGAGCCCGTCCGGATGGTCGATGCGCAGCCCGTCGACCAGCCCGTCGCCGACGAGCTCCAGGACCTTGCCGTGCGTCGTCTCGAAGACCTCGGGATCCTCGACGCGCACGCCGGCGAGCTCGCCGACGTCGAAGAAGCGGCGGTACCAGCCGCTCCCGGTGTCCCAGTCGAAGAAGCGCTCGCGTAGCTCGGGGTCGCGCCAGAGCCGGTTTTCGTCTTCGGAGGTCGCCATGTGGTTCGGGACGACGTCGAGAATCGCGCCGAGACCCGCGGCGTGCGCCGCCCGGCAGAGCGCGCGCAGCTCCTCCTCGCCGCCGAGCTCGGCCGAGACGCGCGTGGGGTCGACGACGTCGTAGCCGTGCGTCGAGCCGCGGCGCGCCTTCAGCACGGGGGAGAGGTAGAGGTGCGAGATGCCGAGATCGCGGACGTAGGGGAGGACGACCTCGCGCACGCGGCGGAAGTCGAGCTCGGGCGTGAGCTGGACGCGGTAGGTGCAGCGAAAGTCGGGCACGAAGGCCGTCCTTTACCCGCGATGCGCGATCAGACTCGCCGGAGCAGCAGGAACGAGTGCTCCTGCACCGCGACGAGGGCGCGCGCGCCGAGCTGTCCCTCCGGCGCGTCGCCGGTCGCGACCTCGACCTGCCAGCGGGCGCCGAAGCGGCGGGTCGGCAGCGTGAAGACCACCGGCTCGAAGTGCGCGTTGAAGACGAGGAGGAAGGAGTCGTCGAACATCGGCTCGCCGTGGAGCGTCCGCTCGGAGATCTCCCGGCCGTTGAGGAAGACGCCGAGCGTCTTCGTATCGGGGCTCGTCCAGTCGCGCTGCGTCATCCGCCGCCCGTCGGGCCGGAACCACCACGCGTCCGGCAGCCCGCTCTCGCCGGCCTTGCCCGACAGGAATGTCGTCCGCCGGAAGACCGGATGCCCGCGCCGCAGCGCGATCACCCTGCGGGCGAACTCGAGCAGCTCGTCCCCGGCGTCCTCCCAGTCGAACCACGAGATCTCGTTGTCCTGGCACCACGCGTTGTTGTTGCCGCCCTGTGTGCGCCCGAGCTCGTCGCCGCCGAGCAGCATCGGCACCCCCTGCGAGAGGAGCAGCGTCGCGAGAAAGTTCCGCTGCTGCCGCGCACGCAGCGCAAGCACGTTCGGATCGTCGGTCGCCCCCTCGACACCGAGGTTCCACGAGCGGTTGTCGTCGGTGCCGTCTCGGTTGTCCTCGCCGTTCGCCTCGTTGTGCTTGTCGTTGTAGGAGACGAGGTCGCGCAGCGTGAAGCCGTCGTGGGCGGTGACGAAGTTGATGGAGGCGAACGGAGCGCGGCCGTCCTCGCCGTAGAGATCGGAGGAGCCGGTGAAGCGCTGCGCGAACTCACCGACGTTAGCCTGGCCGCGCCAGAAGTCGCGCACCGAGTCCCGGTACTTCCCGTTCCACTCGGCCCAGAGCACGGGGAAGTTGCCGACCTGGTAGCCGCCCGGCCCGACGTCCCACGGCTCGGCGATCAGCTTCACCTGCGACAGCACCGGGTCCTGGTGGATCGTGTCGAAGAAGGCCGAGAGCCGGTCGACGTCGTAGAACTCGCGCGCGAGTGCCGACGCGAGGTCGAAGCGGAAGCCGTCGACGCGGCACTCGAGCACCCAGTAGCGGAGCGAGTCCATGATCAGCCGCAGCACCGACGGGTGGACGGGATTGAGCGAGTTGCCGGTGCCCGTGAAGTCCATGTAGAACCGCGGGTCGTCGGGCATCAGCCGGTAGTAGCTGCGGTTGTCGAGCCCGCGGAAGGACAGCATCGGCCCCAGGTGGTTCCCCTCGGCGGTGTGGTTGTACACGACGTCCAGGATCACCTCGATGCCCGCTCCGTGCAGGGCTTTCACCATCCCCTTGAACTCCCGCACCTGTTCGCCGTGGGTGCCGGTCGCGGCGTACAGGGCGTGCGGCGCGAGGTACCCGATCGAGGAATAGCCCCAGTAGTTCGAAAGCTCGCGGTCGTGGAGGAAGCCCTCGTCGGCGATGTGGTGGATGGGGAGCAGCTCGACCGCGGTGACGCCGAGCGCCCGAAAGTATGCGAGCGCCGGCTCCGAGGCGAGGCCCGCGTAGGTTCCCCGCAGGTCGTCGCGGACCTCGGCGTGCCGCTGCGTGAAGCCCTTCACGTGCACCTCGTAGATCACCGTGTCGTTCCAGGCGGTCTCCGGAGGGCGGTCGTCCTCCCAGTCGAAGGACGGGTCGACCACGACGCTCTTGGGGATGGCGTCGGCGTCGTCCTCGTCGTCGAGCTCGAGGTCGGCGTCCTCGTCCGTGCTCGGCACGTACGGGAGGACGTTGGCCCGGTCCCACTCGACCGGCCCCTCGATCGCCTTCGCGTACGGGTCGATCAGCAGCTTGTTCGGGTTGAAGCGGTGCCCGGACGCCGGGTCGTACGGCCCGTGGACGCGGTAGCCGTACCGCTGGCCCGGGCCGGTGCCGGGGAGGTAGCAGTGCCAGTTGTGCGCGGTCACGTCATGGAGCTCGACGCGCGTCTCGCGGTCACCGTCGAACAGGCACAGCTCGACGCGGTCGGCGTGCTCGGAGAAGAGCGAGAAGTTCGTCCCCTCGCCGTCCCACGCGGCGCCCAGCGGGTACGGCTTGCCCGTCCAGACCCTCATCCGCGGGAGAATTCCACGCGGCGGTTGGTGAAGTCGGCGACGAGCGTCGCGCCGCCGCGCCGGAGGGTCAAGACCTTTGCTCGCTCGTCCGCCTCGCCCTCGAGCTCGCGGGGCAGATCGCGGCGTGCCGCGAGCAGCTCACGGTAGAGCGGATCCGGCTCCCGGGGCTGCAGCTTCGAGCGGAGGAACGTCTCGATCGCCTGCGGGTCCGGCACCTCCTCGCCGGAGAAC
>JAICLM010000080.1 GCA_025927435.1 Thermoleophilia bacterium
ACGCTGACCGAGGCCGGCGACGTGCCCGGCACGCTCGCGTACATCTCGCCCGAGCGGCTCGCGGGCGGCGAGGCGACGCCGGCGGCCGACATCTGGGCAGTCGGCGTGATGTTGTGGGAGGCGCTCGCGGGACGGCATCCCTTCTGGCGCGGCTCGATGCTCGAGACGGCGCGCGCGATCGAGGCCGGAGCGCGGCCGCTCGGGGAGCTTCGTCCCGACCTGCCGAAGCGCCTTCTGCGCCTGGTGGACAGCACGCTCTCCACGAATCCGGCGCGGCGGCCGACCGCGCGCGACCTCGCCGACGCCCTGCGCGGCGCAACCTCCTTCGGCTCGACGCCGCGGCCTGCCTTCAAGCTTCCGACGCGGATCGCGCCGGGACAGGCAGTTACCGCCGCCCTCGCAGCGCTCCTCGCCGGCTGGACCTCGTCTGCGCTGCCGTTCTATCCGCACGGCTGGCCGGTCCTGCTCGCGCTCGTCGCCCTCTCGGCGGCGCTCCTCCGCGAGCGCGCGGGCATCGCGCTGGCCCTCGCGGTCCCGATTCTTCCGCTCGGCAACATCTCGCTCGGGCTCGCGCTTCTCTACTCGTCGCTCGCCACCTGCTGGCTGCTCGTGACGTGGCGGGAGCCGCGCGCCGCTCTGCTCTTCGTGATCGGCCCCCTCCTCGCGCCGATCGCCGCGCTCGGCCTGCTGCCTCTCGCCGCGGCACGCACGCGCTCGGCGCCGCTGCGGGCGCTCGCGGTCGCGATCGGAGTGCTCACCGCCGCGCTCGCCGCCGGGATCCGGCATGTCGCGCTGCCGCTCGTCGGCGGCCCCGCGCCGCTCGGGATCGGAGTCACCGGCGCGCGCGACCCCTTCGACGTCGCGGGCTCGCTCGCCCGCGCGGCCGGTGCCCACCCGGCGCTTCTGCTCGAGACCTGCGCGCTCGCGCTCGTGGCGCTCGCCCTCCCCCACGCGCGCGCCCGGGGCCGCTGGGCAGCGGCCGGCCTCGGCGCGGGGATGATCGTGCTCACCGTCGCCGCCGTGCCCAGCGCCGCAGCCCTGCCGCTCCTCCTCGCCGCATGGGCGATCGCGGCGGTCACAGCGCTTCGCGCTCCTGTGGTGGGGGTACCCTCCGCGGCGGCGTAATGCTGCGCGGAATCGAGCAGAGACTGGAGCGGGTCTTCGAGGGCGTCTTCGGCCGCGCCTTCCGTACGAACGTCCAGCCCGTCGAGCTCGCGCGCAAGCTCGCGAAGGAGATGGACGAGCACCGTTCCACCTCGGTGACGCGCGTGTACGTGCCGAACGAGTACACGATCTATCTCTCCCCCGGCGACCGCGAGCAGTTCGAGGGCTACGAGAATTCGCTCGTCTCGGAGCTGGAGGAGTACCTCTCGGAGCACGCTTCGCGCGAGAGCTACGCGCTCCTCACCCCGCCGCGGATCCTGTTCGAGACCGACGAGGACCTCGGCGTCGGCGAGTTCGGCATCGCCACCCGCATGGCGCAGTACGGCCGGCAAGCCGGTGAGGAGGAGCCGGCGGAGGTCCCGTCGCCCGGCGCCACCATGGTCTACAAGCCGCGCACCCAGCCGACCGAGGCCGCCTCGGCGGTCGACCTTGGGGTCGAGCGGGAGGTGGCCGTTCTGAGCTGGAGCGGCGGGCGGCGCGTCCTCGACCAGCAGCGCTCGGTGCTCGGCCGCTCGCGCGACGCCGACGTGCGGATCGAGGATCCGAACGTGTCGCGCCGCCACGCCGAGATCGTGCAGGAGGGCTCGACGTTCTGGCTCGTCGATCTGGGCTCGACGAACGGGACGGAGGTCGACGGGCGGCGCGTGCAGCGCGTTCGGCTCGCCGACGGTTCGCGCTTCACGATCGGCGAGACGACGGTCACCTTCTCGACCGAGCGGGAATAGGAGCAGCGTGACCATGGTCGCCTCGACGGGGGTCGCGGAGCTGCTGCTCGTGCTCAAGATCGCCTTCCTGGTCCTGCTCTACCTCTTCGTCGTGCGCGTGATCCGCTCCGCGGGAAGCGAGCGGCGGGCACCGAGCCAGGACAGCATGATCCTCACCCCCGCAGCCGCAGCGGCCGCCGGGCTCCGACGGGGGAAACCGGCGCCCCGGTCGGTGCGGCTGGTCGTCCGGCGCAGCCCGAGCCTCGAGGACGGGGCGGAGTTCCCGCTCAACTCGGCACCCGTGACCGTCGGGCGCGGCGGCCAGAACGACCTCGTGCTCAGCGGCGACGAGTTCGCCTCGGCGCGCCACGCACGAATCGAGCCTCGTGGAGACGGCGTCTGGGTGCAGGACCTCGACTCCACGAACGGCACCTACGTCAACGGCTCGCGCGTGGCGGGTGCGCAGCGGCTCGACCCGGGCGACGTCCTCCGCGTGGGCGAGACCGATCTCGTGGTCGAGGAGGGCTGACGTGGCGGTAGCCGCATACGCCGTTGCCAGCGACACGGGGCGCAGGCGCCGACGCAACGAGGACAACTACGTCGTCGCGCCGCCGCTCTTCGCCGTCGCGGACGGGATGGGCGGCGCGCAGGCGGGCGAGGTCGCCTCGCAGCTCGCAGCCTCGGCGCTCGAAGGCGGCAACACCGACGCGCCCGACGGGACACAGCGGATCGACGAGCTCATCCAGGAGGCGAACCGCCGGATCTTCGACCGGGCCTCGACCGATCCCTCGGCTTCGGGCATGGGCACGACGATGACGGTCGCGCTGGTCGACGACATGACCGTCGCGATCGGCCACGTCGGCGACTCGCGCGCCTACCTCGTCCGCGGCGAGCAGATGGAGCAGCTGACCGAGGATCACTCGCTCGTGAACGAGCTGCTGAAGAGCGGGAAACTGTCGGAGGAGGAGGCACAGGTGCATCCGCAGCGGAGCGTGATCACGCGGGCCGTGGGCACGGATCCCGACGTCGACGTCGACGGCTTCACGATCGAAGCCGAGGACGGCGACGTCTTCCTCATCTGCTCGGACGGGCTCAGCGACATGGTCGAGGACGAGGAGATCCTCGAGCTCCTTCACGCGAACCGCGACGATCTCGACAAGGCGGTGAAGGCGCTCGTCGCGGCCGCGAACCGCGGCGGCGGCGAGGACAACATCACGGCGGTCGCCTTCCGGATCTCGACCGAGGCCCCGCCGAGCCTCGAGGACACCGTCGCGATGCCGGCGCTGCCGGACCCGGAGGACGAGCCCGACGAGCAGACGCGCGATTACGCGGAGCCCGATCCGGGCGGCGACACCATGGTCGTCCCGCCGAGCGAGATCCCGGAGGCCGGGCCGCCCCAGCCGGCCGCCGACGCGCGGCGCGTGCGTATCGTGCTGGTCGGCGTCGTCCTGCTGGCGATCGGCGCGGCGTTGCTGGTCTGGGGGCTGTTGCGCTGACGCTCCGCAACCGCGAACTGGCCGCACTCCTCACGGTCGGCGCGCTGACGGCGATCGGCTTCGCCACGGTCTACATCGCGCTCAAGTCGCAGATCTCGGGCGGCTCGCTCGGCTACGCCGTCTTCTTCTTCGGCCTCTACCTCGTCGCGCACATCGTCGCGCGGCTGACCGTCCCGCTGGCCGATCCCTACCTGCTGCCGATGGCGGCGCTCCTGACCGCGATCGGCGTGACGGAGATCTACCGGCTCGGCCCCAGCGACGCCTTCCGGCAGGGACTCTGGATCGTGATCGGGGTCGCGGCGTTCGGCGCGACGCTCTTCTGGCTGCACCGGGACTACCGCGTGCTCGAGCGCTACAAGTACGTGTTCGGCGTCACGGCGATCTTCCTGCTCCTCCTGCCGTGGGCACCGGGTCTCGGGAGGACGATCAACGGGTCACGGCTCTGGATCCATTTCGGGACGCTCCAGTTCCAGCCGAGCGAGCTCGGCAAGATCGCCCTCATCGTCTTCCTCGCGGCCTACCTCCGCGAGAGGCGTGAGGTGCTCGCCCAGGGCCGGCTGAAGGACTGGGGGCCGCTGCTCGTGATCTGGGGGATTGCGATGCTCGCCCTCTTCGTGACGAACGATCTCGGGAGCGCCCTCCTCTACTACGGGATCTTCGTCGCCATGCTCTATGTCGCCACGGCGCGGCTCGCGTTCGTCGCCGGCGCGATCGGGCTCTTCCTCGTCGGCGCCTTCGCTGTCTCGCAGGGAACGCCGCACGTGCGCGACCGCGTGACGAACTGGCTGTCACCGTGGTCGTCCCATCCGATCTTCTGCCCGCTCAACCGACAGATGGAGCTGCGGCAGAACTGCCAGAGCTTCCAGCAGGTGCAGTCCCTCTACTCCATCGGCCACGGCGGCTTCGGCGGCACCGGGCTCGGTCACGGGATCTTCACCGGGAAGACCGGCACGCTGGTGATCCCCGACCTGAACACCGACTTCATCTACTCCGCCCTCTCGCAGGAGCTCGGGCTGGTGGGCGTCGCCGCGCTGCTGCTGCTCTACATGGCCTTCGTCCTCCGCGGCTTCCGGATCGCGCTCGCCGCGACGGACGGCTTCTCGAAACTGCTCGCGGCCGGCCTCAGCTTCAGCTTCGCGTTCCAGACGTTCGTCATCGTCGGCGGCATCACGCGGGTCATCCCGCTCACGGGCATCACGCTGCCCTTCGTCTCGTACGGAGGCTCGAGCGTGGTGGCGAACTTCCTGCTCGTGGCGGGGCTGCTGCTGATCTCGAACCGGGCGAATAGGGCTGGAAGCGACGCCGGCGAAGCCGCCGTCGCCCGGCCGGGGGCTCAGTCAAGACCACCAGGGGCTCGGGCAGCGTGAACAAACAGCTTCGGCACGTCTCCGTCTTCGCGCTCGTCCTCCTCGCCGTCCTGATCGGCTCGACCACGTACTGGCAGATGTGGGCCAAGGCCGACCTCGCGGCCCGGAAGGGCAACTCCGTGTCGCTCATCGAGCGGCTGACCGTCGACCGCGGCAAGATCCTCGCCGCCGACGGCACCGTCCTCGCGAACAACCGCAAGACCCGCAAGCACGGCCTCACGATCTACACGCGGCATTACCCGCAGAACGACCTCGCCCCGCAGGTGATCGGTTACGCGACGGATGCGGGGACGACGACCGGACTCGAGCAGACGCTCGACGACTACCTGACCGGCGCGAACACGAACCTCACCAACACGTTCACGCAGGAGCTCGACAAGCTCGGCGGACAGACGGTGCACGGCGACAACGTCGTCCTCACGCTGCGCCCCGACATCCAGCGGCTCGCGCAGGACCAGCTCGCCGGGCGGTGCGGCGCGGTCGTCGTGCTCGACACGAGGACCGGCGCGGTCGTCGCGATGGCGTCGTCCCCCACCTACAACGCGAACCTCGTCAACCAGCGGCACGGCTACACGAAGATCGGTCAGATCAGGGGAAGCTGCGGCGACGCGTCCGCGCTGCAGAACAACGCGACGCTGGGCCTGTATCCACCGGGCTCGACCTTCAAGATGGTGACCGCGGCGGCCGCGCTCGACTCGGGCGCCTACACGCCGAGCTCGCCGTTCAACGACCCCGGCTACTGCACCGAGTACGGGCAGCGCGTCTCGAACGCGGGCAACCCCGACCAGAACGGGCCCGAGGCGTTCGGCAACGTCTCGCTCGCACAGGGGTTCGAGCACTCGATCAACTCGGTCTTCTGCAACGTCGGCATGCACATCGGCGGATTGAAGATCCTCGACTACGCAAAGCGGTTCGGCTTCTACTCGCCGCCGCCGCTCGAGACACCCCCGGACACGATCAACGCATCCGGCCTGTACAAGAACGGCAAGCTCTGGACTCCCACGAGCAACTCCCAGATCGACTCGGGCCGGCTCGCGTTCGGCCAGTACAACATGCTCGCCACGCCGCTCCAGATGGCGCTCGTCGGCGCCACGATCGCGAACAAGGGAGTCGTACCGAAGCCGTATCTCGTGCAGAAGGTCGTCGCCGCTGACGGCTCGACGGTCACGAAGACGACGCCGCAGACGCTCGGCGAGGCGATCAAGCCACAGACCGCGGCGGAGCTGAACCAGATGATGCAGCTCGTCGTCCAAGGCGGAACGGCCGCGAGCGTCGGTTTTCCCGCCGGCCTCAAGGTCGCCGGCAAGACGGGCACCGCGGAGCTCGGCCTCGGAAGCGTCTACGACGCGTGGTTCGTCGCCTTCGCGCCTGCCGACAACCCACGCTATGTCGTCGCCGCGGTGGTCGCGAAGCAGCCGAACGGCTTCGGCGCCTCGATCTCGGCGCCGATCGCCAAGGCAATCCTCGAAAAGCTGTTGGTCCGCTGACCATGTCTCTACCCTTTAGGCGGCCGTGGCGGTAAGCGACTCCCTCATCGACACGCTCTTCGACGGGCGCTACCGGATCCAGCGCAAGCTCGGCGCCGGCGGGATGGCCGACGTGTACCTCGCCGAGGATCAGGAGCTCGGGCGCCGCGTCGCGATCAAGATCCTCAACGGGCGCCACGCGAACGACGCGCAGTTCATCGAGCGCTTCCGCCGCGAGGCGAAGAACGCCGCCGCGCTCAACCATCCCAACATCGTCTCGATCTACGACCGCGGCAATGCCGAGGACACCTACTACATCGCGATGGAGTTCCTCGACGGCCGCACGCTCAAGGAGCTGATCGTCAGCCGTGGCGCCGCGCCGATCAACGTCGCGATCGAGTACGCGCGCCAGATCCTCTCCGCACTCCGCTTCGCGCACCGGCACGGGATCGTGCACCGGGACATCAAGCCGCACAACGTCCTCGTCGACGCCGAAGGACGCGTGAAAGTCACGGACTTCGGGATCGCCCGCGCCGGAACGAGCCAGATGACCGAGACGGGCTCGATCGTCGGCACCGCGCAGTACCTCTCGCCAGAGCAGGCACGCGGCGGCGAGGTCGACCCGCGCTCCGATCTCTACTCGCTGGGCGTCGTTCTCTACGAGCTGCTGACCGGGAAGACGCCGTTTGACGGCGAGACGCCGGTCGAGATCGCGATGAAGCACCTGTCGACCGCGCCGAAGCCGCCGTCGAAGCTGCGTCCCGAGATCCCGCCCGAGCTCGACAAGGTCGTGCTGCGAGCCCTCGCGAAGAATCCGGACGAGCGCTACCAGAGCGCCGACGAGATGGAGGCCGACCTCGAGCGGGTCGCGCGCGGCGCCCCGGTCTCGGCCGCCACCGCGGCGACGCAGATTCTGCCGGCCGCGCCGATCGTGGCATCCGATCCGACCTCCGCCACGATGATCGCGCCGCCGCGCGCGCGCGACCTCCCGCCGCCGCCGGTCGTCGAGGAGGAGGAATACGCGGAGCCCGGCGGGCCGGAACGGCCGCTCTGGCCGTGGCTCCTCGCCGCGGCTTTCGTGATCGCGGCCGCAGTCGCCGGCTTCTTCGTCTGGCACGAGCTCTCCGGCTCGAAGGTGAAGGAGCCGGTCGGTCTCTACCAGGGCGAGAAACAGGCTCAGGCCGTACGGCAGATCAAGGCGGCGCACCTCGTTCCGTCGGTGAAGCACGGCTCGAACGAGAAGGTCAAGAAGGGCATCGTCTACAACCAGGATCCCGACGCCGGCTCGAAGGTCGACAAGGGCGGCACAGTCACGATCTTCGTCTCGACCGGTCCGCCGAAGGTGAACGTGCCGAGCGTGAAGGGGAAACCGTGGTCACAGGCCCAACAGGAGCTGACCGACGCCGGCTTCAAGCCCGAGGAGCATTTCGTCCCGGGAGGGAAGACGAAGGGGATCGTGGCCGCGACCGATCCGCCGGGGGGCACCGCCGCCCCGAAGGGATCGACCGTACGCGTCAACGTCTATAGCGGCCCTGCGCTGGCGGATGTCCCGAATGTCGTCGGCGACACGCTCAGCGTCGCGACCTCCACCCTCCACGCCAAAGGCTTGAACTACAACCTGACCTACGTCGACAACGACGCACCGCAGGGCCAGGTCGTTCATCAGAATCCGGCGCCGGGCTCGTCGGTGACCAAGGGGACGACCGTCAATCTCGACGTTTCGAACGGGCCGCCGCAGGTCTCGGTGCCACCCGTGGTCGGCGAATCCGTGCAACAGGCGGAAGTCGAGCTCCAGAGCGCCGGCTTCGTCGTCAACCAGCAGCCTGTGTCGGTGAGCGACTCGAGCCAGGACGGCATCGTGCAGTCGCAAAGTCCGGACGGCGGCACCAGTGCGACGAAGGGCTCGACCGTGACGATCACGGTCGGCCAGTTCTCGCAGGGACCGCCGACGACGACCACCCCCACCACCACCGGGTGAGCCCGGCTCGACGTCTCCGCGTTGCGATTCTCGCGGGCGGCCGGTCGAGCGAGCACGACATCTCCCTCGCCTCTGCACGGTCGGTGGTCGGTACCCTCGACCCGGAGCGCTACGAGGTCGCCGAGGTCGCGATCGGCCGCGACGGACGCTGGGCTCTGGAAGCCGGCGATCCGCCGCGGGAGCTCGGCCGCGGCCCGGCCGAGACGCTCCCGGTTCCGGCCTCCTCCGGGACGCTCGAGGCGATCGGAGCCGTCGACGTCGTCCTGCCGATCCTGCACGGCCCGTTCGGCGAGGACGGCACCGTGCAGGGCCTGCTCGAGCTCGCGGACGTCCCCTACGTCGGCGCCGGCGTCGCCGCCTCGGCGCTCGCGATGGACAAGGACCTGTTCAAGAAGGTGATGCGCGACAGCGG
>JAICLM010000197.1 GCA_025927435.1 Thermoleophilia bacterium
CGGTGCTGGTACTGGCGGCTCGGCTATCCGTGCCGGCTGCACGGCGGGGACAGGTGTCACGCGCGCGACGGCGAGCACCGCGAGCACGCGATCTTCGCGAACGAGTTCTGCGCCTCGGCACACCCCTCGGACGTCGCGGCGGCGCTCGTCGCGCTCGGCGCGCGGCTGCGCACGAGCCGGCGCGAGCTCACGGTCGAGGAGCTGTACCGGGTGCCGGACGAAGGCGACCGGAGCACGACGACGCTCGACGAGGGCGAGCTGCTCCTCGAGCGCGAGCTCCCGGCGGTGGAGGCGAGCGTCTACCTCAAGGCGATGGACCGCAAGCGCTGGTCGTTCCCGCAGGTGGGCGTGGCGGTAGCCCGCGCCGGTGGCGACACGCGGATCGCCCTCGCCGGCGTGGCCCCGATCCCGTGGCGGATCGAGAGCCTCGACGACCTCGACGACGCGACCCCGCTACCACGCACCGAGTGGAAGGTGCCCCTCGCCCGGGCCCTCGTCCGCCGCGCCCTCGCCTCGCTGGACTAGCCAGGTCCATTTCGGACCTGGCTTGGTAACTGATACCGAGACGCGTCTCCTAGCGGCCTGCCCATTCGGGCATTTCTGCGCGCTGAAGCCGCTTGATGTCCGGTACGGGCACGTCTTGGTATCTGATACCGAGACATGTCTGTCTGGGCCGTTGTGCTGGCTGCTGGAGCCTCGTCCCGCTACGGGACGGAGCCGCCGAAGCAGGTCGAGTTGTTGCCTCGCGTACTCGCGGCGTTGCGCGCAAGCTCCGTGGACGAGATCGTCGTCGTGAGCGGAGCGCACAAGCTGCCCGTCGACAGCGTCCCATGTCCCGACTGGGAGCGTGGGCCGGGGGCGTCGCTGCGCTGCGGGCTCGCGGCGCTCCCGCCCGACACCGAGGCCGCGGTCGTCGTGCTCGCCGACGGGCCGGACCTCGACCCTCGCGCGGTCGACCGGGTCGTGGAGGATTGGCGCGCCAACGGCGGCGACGCGGTGGCCGCGACCTACGACGGCACCCGCCTCCATCCGGTCCTGCTCACCCGGGCGCTCTGGGACGAGGTGCCCGACGAGGGTGCGAAGTCGCTCACGGCCCGGCTCGTGCCCTGCGACGACCTGCGGCCGCCCGGCGACGTCGACGTCGCTAGTCCAGCGGGATCCTGAGCGCGGCCAGCTTCTGCTTCAGCTCCGCCGGCATCGGCTCGGTCGCCGCCTTGCGCACGTAGACCCGCAGGCTCTCCTCGAACTTGTAGCGCCTGCGGCAGTCCACGCACTCGGCGAGATGCGCCTCCGCTGCCCTCATCTCGTCGTCGGTGAGGACGTGATCGAGGTACGGCTGCATCATCTCCTCGCAGTGCGCGCACGGGTCCTTCATGTCGCCTCCTCAAGGGCGGACTCGGCCAGCTCCCGCTTTAGGATGCGGCGCCCCCGATGCAGTCTCGACATCACCGTACCGACCGGGATGTCGAGGATCTGGGCCGCGTCCGCGTAGCTGAAGTCGCCGAGGTCGACAAGCACGAGCACGTCACGGAAGTCGTGCGGCACGGCGGAGAGCGCCGACACGATGTCGTCCTGCGACAACCGCTCCACGACCTGCTCCTCGTCGGAGATCCCGTCTCCGTTCTCCGCGAGCTTGTCGTAGAGGAAGTAGTCGTTCGCCTCGAGCGGCGTCATCTGCGGTGCCCGCTGCTGCCGCCGCCCGCGGTCGATGTTGAGGTTGGTCAGGATTCGCAGGAGCCAGGCGCGCATGTTCGTGCCGGGCGTGAACGAGCGCCAGCTGCGGAACGCCCGCGCGTACGTCTCCTGCATGAGCTCGTCGGCGTCCTCGCGCGACGAGGCGAGGTGCCGGGCGACGCGGTAGACCTGGTCGGACAGGGCGAGCGCGTCCTCCTCGAACCGGACGCGGTCGCGCGCCTCGGTCGCGAGCCGCTGCCCGTCCTCCGGCTCCGCGTCCATGCGGTCCACCGTACCAGCGTGACCCATTCCCTCCCGAACGGCGCCGGGGACGTTGCTATTCCGCCCGCGCGGGTACGCGAGCGGCATGGAGGAGAGACCAGAGACCGAGGAACGTCCCGAGACCGAGCCCACATCGCTGGAGGACGGCCGGTCGATGGAGCCCGGCGAGGGGCCGAAGGACAAGGATCCCGCGCTCGAGCAGTTGCACGGCGTCCCGGGCGACCGGGACGACGCCGCCCAGACCTAGACCGCGGCGAGCTCGGGGAAACCGGCCTTCGCGAGGCGCTCGACGATTGCCTCGCGGGTCGTCAGCTCGTCGTCCCAGGCGAGCGTCACCTGGCCCATCAGGTTCGCGTTGGCGGCCTCGAGGCCCTCGTGGCCTTCGAGTGCGTGCGCGAGCCGCATCACACAGCGCTCGCAACGCACGCCGCCGACCTGGATCGTCTCGCTCTGGGTGGCCACGCGGTCAGCCTAGCGTCCCGGCGGCGATCTCCCGGACGGCAGCCTGCGGCCCGAGCTCGAGCTGCCGCTCGGCCTCCGGACCGCCGCCGTCGCGGCCGGCGGAGTCCCGCTGGGCCGCGTACTCGTCGCGGTCGTGCGAGGGGCCGTCGAACTCCGCGGCCTCCCGGACGAGACGCTGCACCTCGGCCGCGAGCGCGACCGTTCGCCGCAACGACGTCGGCTGGTCGAGGACGCGCACCTCGAGCGTCCCGTACTCGGGACGCGGCCAGGCGTCCCAGTGGCGGCGCTTGCTGTCGCCGCGGGTCGCCGCCTCCCAGTCGTCCCAGCTTCGCAAGAGTGGAGGAGTGCCGCCGGTCGGCATCTCGAGGAGGATCTGGGAGCGGATCGAGCGCCGGCCGCTGTCCGCACCCTCCCAGTACGGCGAGTTCGCGGAGGCCGCGAGGAGACCGGGAAGCTCGGGCAAAACGCCCTCGAACGCGCGCAGGCACGTGGCCGGATCGGGCACGGACACGTGCACGTGGAGCCCGCAGACGTGCTGCCGGTAGAGCTGCGGCCCGAGCTGCGCCTTCAGGCGCCGGTAGCGCTCGACCGGCACGAGTGGCACTCGCCCGCGCAAGGTCGGATGCGAGCCGGTCGCGAGCACCGCGAGGCCCTGCTCGACGGCCCGCTCGGCCACCTCCTGCCGCAGTGCGCGCAACTCGGATTCCACCTCCTCCGACGTCTCGACCACAGGCGTCGTGATCTCGACGAACGACTCGAACAGCTCGGGCTTGATCCGCTCCGTCGCCTCGCCAAAGACGCGCGAGAACCCGTCCTGCGAAGGCTCGAGCGTCTCCGCGTCGACGAGCATCAGCTCCTCCTCGACCCCGAGCGACCACGGCGGCGCCGCCCCGAAGCGGCTCAGGTCCACGCAGTCCTCTTACTTGCCGCGGACGCCGTGTACCGGCCGGCCCGCCGCCTCCCACGCGTAGTAGGACGCGCTCGGGCCGAAGTCGGTCTCGTAGGAGATGATCCGCGGGTTGCGGCCGACCTCCTTCGCGCGCTGCGCGTGGCGCAACAGGTTCGGGTCGTCCTGCTCCTCCCAGACGAGCACGAGGTGCGCGGCCGTCATGAACGTCGCCACGAAGAGGCAGCCGGGCGCCGGGCACGGGAACGGATCGGTGCTGACGCAGAACCAGCCGACGTGCTCCTGGCCGTCCTCCGTCCAGAGCTCCTCGGCTTCCTGGGGGACGACGTGCTCGACGGTTCCGGCGGTGCCGGGCTGAATCTCCTCCCGCCTCACCTGCGCAAAGGTAGCGACACACCGGCGCTGGTCGCTACCCGTGGAGGAGAAGCGCCCAGACGCCGCCCAGCACGGCCGTGCCGACCGCCACCCAGGTCACGTAGTCGCCGACGATTCCGCTGTGGAGGTCGCGGAGGACGCGGATCGGCGGCGCCAGCGTCCGTGTCCCCACGGCCGAGAGCGCGCGCGGCAGTCGCTGCCGGTACAGACCGACGAAGGCCAGGCCGACGGCGACGAGAGTGGCGCCTCCGCCGTAGAGCACCGACTCGAGTGACGTGTGGAGGATCGTGACCGGCAGGCTCGGCGCCGGCTCGATCGGGTGCCCGCGCAGGACGCGTGCGGCGTAGCCGGCGCGGTCGCGGAAGCGGTCGGCTGCGTACTCCGCCCGCTGGCCGAGCCCCGGGACGAGGCTGACTGCGATCCCGAGCACGACCGCCGTGAGGGCAACCCCCACGAGGAGCGGCCGGAGGGCGTTCCGCTCGAGCGGATCCTCCTCCATCGCCTTCCCGAGCAGGGGGTCGCCGGCGTCTCCCCAGCCGAAGAAGATGCGCGCGCCGGCGCGCAGTAGAGCCGCGCCGGACAGCGCCGACCCGAGCCAGAGCAGCGCGAGAACCCACGGCCGTCCCAGCGCGGCGGCGCTTTCGTCGATCAGGCCGTGGCCGA
>JAICLM010000188.1 GCA_025927435.1 Thermoleophilia bacterium
AGAGCGCATAGCTCTGGAAGACCATCGCGATGTCGCGGTCACGCGAGGGCACGTGGTTGACGACCCGGTCCCCGATCCGGACGGCGCCGCCGGAGATGTCCTCGAGCCCGGCGACCATACGCAGCGCGGTCGTCTTGCCGCAGCCCGACGGACCGACGAGAACCATGAACTCCCCGTCGGCGACCTCGAGCGCGAGCGAGTCGACGGCCTTGGTGCCGTCCGCGTACACCTTCGTGACTTCGTCGAAGACGACCTCTGCCACGTTCCCCCTCTACCTGAGCTGCGAAAAAAGACCCTATCCGAGTGTGGGAGTGCGGTGCGCCTAGCTCTTGCTCCGGCCCGGCCAGGAGCCGGTGACGTGGGCGAACCCGGTCGCGCCGGCGCGGTCGATGAGCGCCTTGACCGCACCGAAGACGGCTCCCTGCGCGGCGGCGGCGACCAGGATCTCTCCCCAGCCCCTGGTCTCGTCCGTCGCCTCCGGAGCCTCCTCTTCGTCGGCGGCGGCGCCCCAGATCCGCTTGAAGATCGCGCCCGCGGCGATGCCGCCGAGAACGCTGAAGATCAGGCCGAACGGCTTGTAGAGGACTTTGGCCACGACGGGATCGTTTCCCGAACGGGCGCGCGTGACACTCTCTAGGGCTTGCGGGGGTCGCCCTCGACGACGCCGTGCGGCTCGCCGTACCCGGCAAGGAGCTCGAGGAACGGGCCCGGCGGGAAGGCTTCCGGGCCGAGCACGCCCGTCCCTTCCCAGACGCCCGCGGCCAGCAGCTCGAGCGCGACGACCGGGTTGAGCGCCGTCTGGAGCACGACCGCCTGGTGCCCGTACTCGCGCATCGTCTGCTCGTTGTCGGACACGTGGTAGAGGTAGACCGCCCCGTCGTCGCCGCCCTTCCGCTTGCCGGTGACGAGCGTGCCCGCGCAGGTCTTGCCGCGCATCCGGTCGCCGAGGGTCGCGGGATCGGGGAGCGCGGCCGCGACCATGTCCCGCGGCGCGACGTCGACGTCGCGGACCCGCACCGGCTCGGTCGAGTCGAGGCCGAGCTTGTGCAGGGTCCGGAGGACGTCGATGAACTCCGTGCCGAGCCCGTACTTGAAGGTCACGCGGCGGCAGTCGATCTCGCGCGGCACGAGCACGACCTCCTCGTGCTCGACGTTGACGCACTCGATCACGCCGATCCCCTCCGGGAACTCGAACAGCTCGGGCTCGGAGAACGGCTCGGTCGTGTAGAAGCCGCGGTCCTTCTCCCAGATCAGCGGCGGGTTGAGGCATTCCTCGATCGTCGTCCAGATGGAGAAGGTCGGCGCGAAGTCGTAGCCCTCGACCACGAGGTCGGCGCCGTCGCGCACCGCCACCTCGTCGATCTCGTCGAACAGCTGGTCTGCTGCATAGCGGGCGAAGACATCGGCGAGGCCGGGCTCGACGCCGATGCCGGCCAGCGCGAGCAGGCCGCGCTCCCGCCAGCGCTCGTGGGCGTCGAGCTCGTCCTGGCCGAGCATCACGCCGGGACCCGAGAGCGTCATCGCCATGTCGAGATACGTGCAGCCGTAGTCGAAGGCGGCCTCGAGGATCGGCGGGTTGAAGCGCGGATCGGCGGCGTTGAGGATCGCGTCCGCACCGGCCTCGCGCAGGAGCGCGACGAGCGCGTCCTTGTCGCCCGCGTCGACCTGCGCAGCGGCGAAGCGGTCGTCGCCGTCCCGCTCGAGCACCGCGACCGGCCGGGCCGGATCGAGGTCGGCGAACGTGATGCGCTCGAAGAAGTCGCGCCGTCGCGCGACCGCGGCCACAGCCGCGCCCACCGCCCCCGTCCCGATCACGAGCACCTTCATCCGAGGCGCGATTCAACCACAGCACTGACGCGAGGTGAGACACGCCGGTCTAGCCGGCGCCCGGTCACCGGTTCCAGCGTCAGCGAAGAGCCGCCCGGCTGAAGACGCGAACCGAGACGACGCCGAGCAGAAGCGCGAAGAGTGCAAGAACTCCCAGGCTCAGCGCCGCCATGGCCGCCGAATCGGACATCCCCCAGATGTTGTGCAGCCCGCTGCCGTCCTGCAGCAGTCCGTAGCGCATGAGGGCCAGCCCGTGCGTGAGAGGCAAGAACTTCGTCACCCACCTGAGCACGTGCGGCAGTGCGGTGATCGGGAAGAGCGCGCCGGCGACGAACCACGGGAGGATCGCGATCGCCGGGACACGCGCGATGTACTCCTCCTGCTTCGGCACCCGGTTGGCCAGGATCTCGGCCGCACCGTACATGCCCACTGTGAAGAGCGTGGCCGCCGCGAGGAACCAGGCGACGCCGCCGGTGGTGGCGTCGAAGTGAATTCCGCGCGCGACGGCAATGGCGATCAGGACGGCGACCTGGAGTCCGGTGATCGCGACCGCCACGAGCATGTTCCCGAGCACGATCAGTGCGCGCGGCACAGGTGCCGCGAGCAGCTCCCGCTGGGCTCCGCCTTCTCGGTCGACGATCACGCCGAGCCCGGCGAACATCGTGTTGAGCGGGATGAGCAGGCCGATCGTCCCGATCGCGACGTACGACTCGTAGCTCGCCTGCGTGTGCAGGGCGGTCTTGAGCGAGGGCGCGATGACGAGCGCGAACATGATCGGCGTCAGGAGCGGCACGAGCAGCTCGCGCGGAGTGCGCGCGGTGAGCTGGAAGCGTCGCCGCGAGAGCGTGGCGAGGGGGCTGAGGGCGAGTGCGGTCATGGTTCTCCTTTCGCTTACGCGGCCTCGGCGAGACGGCCGCCGGTGAGGCGCAGGTAGACGTCGTCGAGAGTCGGCCGCCGGGCGCTCACCGCACCGGCGATCCCGAGCTCGTGGATGGCCGCGATCGCCTCGCTCGTCGAGTGCCCGTTGAGTGGGACGGTGAGTGTCGAGCCGACCGTGAAGGCGGTCTCGTGTGCGATCCCGCGCGAACGAAGCGAGGTGAGCGCTGCGGCGGCGTCCCCGTCGACCCGAAGCTCGAGGAGCTCGCGGCCGAGCCCGGCGCGCAGCCGCTCGGGCGTGTCGAGGGCCACGATCGCCCCGGCGTGCATGATCGCCACCCGGTCACAGAGCCGCTCGGCCTCGTCGAGGTAGTGGGTGGTGACGAGGATCGTCAACTCGCTGCGATCGCGGAGCTCCGCGATGAGGTCGAGCAGCTCGGCTCGGATGAGCGGATCGAGGCCGACCGTCGGCTCGTCTAGGAAGAGCACGCGTGGGTCCGACACGATCGACCGGACGATCTCGAGCCTGCGCCGCTCGCCGCCGCTGTAGGTGGCGACGGGCCGGTCGACGAGGTCGCCGAGCCCGACGGCCTGCACGAGCTCGTCGATCCGCTCCTTCGCCGCCGCAGCCTCGACCTTCCAGAGCCGTGCGTGGAGGTCGAGGTTGCGCCGGCCGCTGAGCGATCGGTCGACGACCGAGTCCTGGAAAACGACGCTGCTGACGCTGCGCGCCAAGAGCGGCTGCTCGCCGACGTCGAAGCCGGCAAGACGTGCCGTTCCGCTGGTCGGGCGCACCGTCGTGGTGAGCATTCCGATCGTGGTCGATTTGCCGGCCCCGTTCGGGCCGAGCAGGCCGAACACCTCGCCGGGCGCGACCTCGAAGTCGATCCCCTTCACCGCCTCCACGCTGCCGGCGTACACCTTGCGCAGCTCGTCCACTTCGATCACCGCAGTCCCTCCTGTCACATCGATCAGTCGTGCTTCGTCTCCCTCCTGACGGATCGGAACGGGAGGATGTGACAGTGGAGAGCACGGACCGGCAAGCCGACGACTTCGAACAGCACCGAGCCCACCTGCAGGCGGTCGCCTACCGGATGCTCGGCTCGCTCAGCGAGGCGGAGGATGCCGTGCAGGAGTCGTGGCTCCGCCTGAACCGCTCGGAGGCGAGCCGGGTCGAGAACATGCGCGGCTGGCTGACGACTGTGGTCGCGCGCGTCTGCCTCGACCAGCTCCGGGCACGTCGTGCGCGACGCGAAGACCATTTCGACGGCGAGCTACCCGAGCCGGTCGTGACGCTGCCGCACGAGAACGGGCCGGAGGACGAAGCGCTCCTCGCCGACTCGGTCGGTCTCGCCCTGCTCGTCGTGCTCGACACGCTGACGCCCGCCGAACGGCTGGCCTTCGTCCTGCACGACATGTTCGGGCTGCCGTTCGACGAGATCGCCGCCATCCTCGAGCGTTCCCCGGCTGCAACGAGGCAGCTCGCCAGCAGAGCCCGCCGGCGGGTGCGAGGGGCCGCGCCTCTCGCGGAGCCCGACCTGGCGCAGCAGCGGCGCGTCGTCGACGCCTTCCTCGCCGCCGCTCGCGAGGGAGACTTCGAGGCGCTCGTCGCCGTCCTCGACCCGGACGTCGTCTTCCGCGCCGACCGCGGACGGCGCGCCACACAGGCGCCGCCGGTCGTCACCGGCTCGGGGGCAGTCGCCGAGCAAATCCTCGCCCGTGCTCCGCGCTTCGCGCGCTTCGCGCAGCCTGCGATCGTGAACGGCGCTGCCGGCGTGGTCGTCGTCCCGGACGAGCGGCCCATCGCCGTGATCGGCTTCTCGATCTCCGGTGACCGCATCGTCGAGATCGACCTGGTG
>JAICLM010000200.1 GCA_025927435.1 Thermoleophilia bacterium
AGCGAACACGCGGAACGTCGGCGAGCCTGCCGGCAGCTCGCCGAACTCCGGATTGACGCAGCCGAGCTCGCTCTCGCGCTGGGAGAACGTCGACTGCACCGCCGCCTCGCACATCGGCAGCGGCCCGCGCAGCGCGCGCACCGCGCCGAACCCCTCGCGGCTCCGTTCCGCGGCTGCGAGCATCTCGACGTCGATCTCGGCCTCGAACACCTTCTGGAGGCAGCCCATGTACGTGTGCCCGTGCTCCTCGTACGCGTAGACGAAGGGACACGACCGCTCGAGACACGCCGCCGGGTAGACGACCTTCTCGCAGTGGACAGCGCAGCCCCTGCACTCCACCTCGTCCTGCGGGTGCAGCGGCAGCGTCACGGTCGCTTGCTCGGGCGTCATGACCGCATTGTTCGCGCGGATGCAGGGCTACGCAAGACTTGACAGGGAGCGGCGGTGGCGCTAGGCGCCTGCGAGGAGCTCGACGGCTGCACGCGCTCCTCATGCCCGGCGAGCCGCTCTTTAGGCTTGCGTGGTGGGAAGGAATCTCCTCTGGGCGTCGCTCGCCATCGCGCCCATGACGATCCTCGTCGACAAACTGACCAGTGCAGGCGACGTCACGCTCTTCGTCCTGGCCGCGCTCTCCCTCGTGCCCCTCGCCTGGCTGATCGGAGAGTCGACCGAGCACGCCGCGGAGCACACCGGTCCCGGCATCGGCGGCTTCCTCAACGCGAGCTTCGGGAACGCGCCGGAGCTGATCGTTGCGCTCTTCGCGGTGGGAGCGAACCTCCCGGACGTCGTGCGCGGCTCGCTCTCGGGGAGCGTCATCTCGAACCTCCTGCTCGTGTACGGAGTCACCCAGATCGCCGGGCCCGACGGCGCCCGGATCGACCGCCGCTCGCTGCTCCTGCAGATCGGACTCGTCGGCGTTGCGGTGGTCGCGTTCGTGGCGCCGGCCACGCTCGGCTACACCGGCCCGCCCGAGCGAAACGCCGTGGTCATCGCCTCGGTGCCGGTGGCGATCGTGCTCCTCCTGGTCTATCTCGCGGTCGTCGGTCGCAACCTGCGCCGCCACCACGAGAGCGAGCGCGCGGAACCGGGCGAGGGCGCGTGGTCGCTGCCGGCGGCGCTCGCCGTCCTCGCCGTGGCGACCGCCGTCACCGCCTGGATCAGCGAGATCCTCGTCCACTCGCTCGGCGCGTTCGCGGAGGCGGTCGGTCTGAGCGAGTTCTTCATCGCGGTCGTGATCGTGGCCATCGTCGGGAACGCGGCCGAGCACGGCGGCGCGATCGTGATCGCGCACAACGGAAAGATGCGGCTCGCCACCGAGATCGCGATCTCCTCGGCCGCCCAGGTCGCGCTGCTCGTCATCCCGGTCGTGACGCTCCTCTCGCTCCTCTTCTCGCACCACCTGGCCCTCGCGTTCCGCTGGACCGAGCTCTTCGCGATGGCGGGCGCCGCGGTCATCGTCGCCGCCACCGTCTGGGACGGCACCTCGCGCCGGAAGGAGGGCGCGTTGCTCGTCGCCGCCTACGCGGCGGCCGTGGTGGGCTTCCTCCTCGGCGGCGGCCGGTAAGAGTTCGGTTAGTGCCTCTTTTCAGGCACGGCCGATTCGACTACCCTCGACGGCATGGCCGTGAGGGAGGAGTCGAAGGACGGCGTCGGCGTGCCCACGAACGCCGCCGTCGATGCGCATGATCTGACGCGCCGCTACGGCGAAGGCGAGACCGCGGTCGACGCGCTCCGCGGCGTCGATCTCGAGGTTCGCTCGGGCGAGCTGGTCGCGGTCATGGGGCCGTCGGGCTCCGGCAAGTCGACGCTCATGCACATCCTCGCCGGGCTCGACAAGCCCACCTCGGGGAGTGTCAAGATCGCCGGCACCGAGATCACCGAGCTCGACGACTCGAAGCTCACGCTCCTGCGGCGCGAGCACATCGGCTTCGTCTTCCAGTTCTTCAACCTCCTGCCCATGCTGAATGCGGAGGAGAACGTCGTCCTGCCGCTCTCGATCTCGGGCGAGAAGCCCGATCGCGAGTGGCTCGACTCGCTGCTCTCGCAGATGGGCCTCGCGGATCGGCGCAGCCACCGTCCGTCCGAGCTCTCGGGCGGGCAGCAGCAGCGCGTCGCGATCGCGCGCTCGCTCGTGACGCGTCCCACGATCCTGTTCGCCGACGAGCCGACGGGCAACCTCGACTCGAAGACGGGCGGGGAGATCCTCGAGCTCATGCGCGCCTCGACCGACGCCTACGGCCAGACGACCGTGATGGTCACGCACGAGGCGCGGGCGGCCGTGATCGCAGACCGGATCCTCTTCCTCGCCGACGGGCAGATCGTGCGCGAGCTCAGCAGGGGTGCCGAGCAGAGCGCGGTCCTCGAGGTGATGAACTCGCTCAGCGGATGATCCACGTCGCGCTGAGGGGCATGGCGCGCCGCAAGCTGCGCACGGCGCTGACCGCGATCGCGATCGTCCTGGGCGTCGCGCTCATCACGGGCACCTACGTTCTCACCGACTCGATCAAGGGAGCGTTCGGCGGGATCTTCACCTCCGTCTACCGCGGTACCGATGCCACGGTGACGGGCAAGTCGGCGTTCTCCCTGAGCGACAGCGGCACCACGACGGCGCCCCCCTTCAGCCAGTCGCTGCTGCCCAAGATCCGCAAGCTGCCGGACGTCCAGGACGCGGTCGGCGGCGTCGGCGGCAATGCGCATCTCGTCCTGAACGGGAAGGTCGTCCACTTCGGCGGCGCGCCGAATCTCGGCTTCAGCGTCGATCCCGCGCGGCCCGAGCTCAACACGCTCACACTCGTGGACGGGAACTGGCCCGGCCTGAACGAGGTCGTAATCGACCAGGCGACCGCGCACAAGAAGGATCTGCATGTCGGACAGACGATCGGCGTGCAGGCAAGCGGCCCGACGATCCAGATGACGATCTCCGGCCTCGTGCACTTCGGAGGAGCCTCGAGCCTCGGGGGCGCGACGCTGTCGGGATTCGACCTGACGACCGCGCAACGGCTCTTCGAGCGGGTCGGGAAGCTGGACCAGATCCGGGCGAAGGCGAAGCCCGGCGTCTCGCCGGCGCGGCTCGTGGCCCAGATCCGCAGCATCCTGCCCCCGCACACGCAGGTGAAGACGGGAGAGGGGCAGGCGAAATCGGACGCCCAGGACACCGAAAGCTTCCTCAACTTCCTGCAGGACTTCCTGCTCGCATTCGGGGCGATCGCGCTGTTCGTCGGCTCGTTCGTGATCGCGAACTCGCTGTCGATCACGATCGCGCAGCGCACACGCGAGCTTGCGACGCTGCGGACGATCGGCGCGTCACGGCGTCAGGTGCGGTTCTCGATCGTCGTCGAGGGCTTCGTGATCGGAGCGTTCGCGTCGGTCGTCGGGATCGCGGTCGGGCTCGGACTCGGCGTCGGCCTCTTCAAGCTGTTCGACGCCGTCGGCTTCACGCTCCCGAACAACGGGCTCGTCCTGCACACGCGGACGGTGATCGTGGCGCTCGTAGTCGGGATCCTCGTCACGGTCCTGGCGAGCCTCCGTCCCGCCGTTCGCGCCACGCGCGTGCCGCCGATCGCAGCCGTGCGCGAGGGATCCGAGCTGCCACCGGGGCGGTTTGCGAGATACCGGCCGGTCGGCTCGGCGCTGCTGACCGCGGCCGGATTCGGGCTGCTCGTCTACGGCCTGTTCGGATCCGGCCTCGGGACGAAGCAGATCCTCCTCTCCATGGGCCTCGGGACGCTGCTGATCTTCATCGGGGTCGCGCTCCTGGCCGCCCGGTTCGCGCGTCCGCTCGCCTGGGCGCTCGGCGCGCCGGCGAAGAGGTTCGGCGGCGCGGCCGGGTCGCTGGCCCGCGACAACGCGCGGCGGAATCCGCAGCGGACGGCCTCCACCGCCTCGGCGCTGATGATCGGGCTCGCGCTCGTCACGCTCGTGTCCGTCATCGCAGCCGGGATCACGCAGAGCTTCAAGGGAGCGGTCAACGATCTCTGGATCAGCGGCTTCGCGATCACCGCGCAGAACAACTTCGACCCGATCCCGATCGCGGCCGGCAACCAGGCCGCCCGTACGTCCGGCGTCCAGGCGATCGCGAACGTCCGCGGCGGCGACGCGCTCATCTTCAACAAGGTGCATCAGGCCACCGGCGTGAACCCGGGAGGCGCGCAGATCTTCCGCATGAAGTGGCTGGACGGCGGGAGCAATGCGGTCATCGCGAAGCTCGGCGGGCACGGCGCCTTCGTCGACGACGGCTTCGCCAAGTCGCACCACCTCAAGGTCGGC
>JAICLM010000100.1 GCA_025927435.1 Thermoleophilia bacterium
CCCCATCGACAGCGCCGACGGCGCGTGAGACACTGCCCGTCCCGACCGAGGAGGTGGATCGTGAGCGAGGCGAGGATGCGGCGGAGGGAGTTCCTCACGAGGGGTGCGGTCGCTCTGGGCTCGGTGGCGGCCGCTCCCCTGTTGGGGGCGGCGGGGGCGCAAGCAGCGGCGGACCGCGCCGGCGGCGGTTTTCCGCGCGGCCGGTTGGGGCTTGTCGGCTGCGATCACGTCGGGCTGACTGTCCCCGACATCAACCAGGCGATCGAGTGGTTCGAGGACGTAATGGGTGCGGTCGCGCCGCTCACGTTTGGGCCGTTTCCTGCAGGGCCGTTCGTTGCGAGTGTCGTCGACGTTGCCGAGACGGCCTCGATCGACCAGATCACGATGCTCCGCATCGGTCACAGCGCCAACATCGAGCTGTTCAAGTACACGGCGCCGGACGGGCAGCGGCATGACATGCCGAAGAACTCGGACTGGTCCGGTCATCACGTCGCCTTCTATGTCACGGACATCGAGGCCGCGACCGAATACATGGTGGAGAAAGGCGTGCGCAAGATGCCGGCCGGCCCGTTCACGCTCACTCAGGGTCCTGCTGCCGGACAGGTGATCCAGTACTTCCAGACGCCCTGGGGCGGTTACATCGAGTTCATCAGCTACCCGGCGGGCATGGCGTACCAGGTGCCCGGCGTAAAGCCCCTCTGGTCGCCGAAGTTGAATGGAATGGACTCTGTGGTAACCGGCGTGCCCGGCCTGCTCGGCATCGACCATATCGGCATCACGGTCCCGAACATCGATGTGGCGGCAGCCTGGCTCGAGCAGAACCTCGGCTTCAGCAACCCGCTCACCTTCGGGCCGTTCAGCGATCCGACCGGGAGCTTCATGACCGACCTCGTCGATGTGAACCCGCGCGCGGTCGTGCAGCAGATCCGCATGCTTCGCGGCGGCAACGGGCCGGGCGTCGAGCTGTTCCAATACACCTCCCCCGACCAGGATCAGACATTCCGCAAGAACTCCGACTGGGGTGCCCATCACATCGCCTTCTATGTGCGCGACATCGACAAGGGCGTCGAGTACCTGCAGTCGGAAACCGGAACGAAGCTGTTCGGTCCGGTGACACTGACGGACGGTCCTGCTGCCGGGCAGGCGATCAACTACTTCCAGAATCCGTTCGGAACCAATATCGAGCTGATCAGCTACCCGCACGGGATGGCGTATCAGTCCACCGCCCCAATCGCACTCTGGGATCCTCGGCGCAACCACCCCTAGCCACGACCCCCAACGGCTCAAGACGCCGCGGCGACTGAGTCAACAGGTAGTGCCGCCGATTACGCAAAGTCAAGCGGGAGGCGCATCGCCTCCCGCTTGACCCGCTGTGGTGCTGTTGGTGCGCTTCAGTCGCTCGGGGCTTACCAGTACGAGCCGCGAGTTCTGCCGCCCATTCCACCGACGAAGAGCATGATCAAGAACACAACGGCGGCAATGACGGCGAGGATGAACAGCCAATGCAACGTAAAGCCCAGGCCGAAAAGAACGACGGCCAGGAGCGCAAGCAACACTAGAAGCAGCATTCGGTAGACCTCCTTCTCGTCATTAGAACAACGGCGGAGGTTCGATTTCGGTTGCGGACGACGCGGCCCTCGTCCTGAGGGCGCCGACCAACCCGCCTGCTCAGGCCTGTCGGATCAGGCGCTCGCGCATCAGTGCTTTGACTTGCGCCACGATCTCAGGATGACTGTTCTCGAGGCGGTGGAACTCCGTGCCGAACATGACGTAGACGGTCGTCGGAGTGGTCGTCGTGACGCTTGCGGTTCGCCGCCCGCCGCCGAGGAGAGCCATTTCTCCAAAGCAGTCGCCGGGACCGAGGGTCGCGATCTCGTTGTCGCTCGCCGTAACGCGCGCCTGTCCGTCGGCCAGGGCGAAGAAGGAGTAGCCGCCGGTTCCCTCGCCGATGAGCTGGGTTTCTGCGGCCGTCGACTTCACTTCGAACGACTCGGTGAGCTCCTCCAGCTCTGACTCACTCAACGAGGCGAACAGGGGTATCCGCTCGAGGTCGGCAGCAGTGGGCCTCATCCCACGGAACCTAGCGGAACTCCGGCAGCCCGAGCCTACGGCGCGCATGTCGCCGGCCGTTTCAGATATCGCGCCGCGAAGAAAGGAAGATGCGTGCGCTGCCGCAGAAGTGTGAGGCTCGACCCCTCGCAGATCGAGAACCGTCGCGGGTGGGGAGAGATGCGCGGCCTTCCGGGTGGTCTCGGAGCAAGGTCGGTCGAGGTCATTCTCGAGAATCAAGCAGCGTCGGGGGCGTATGCGGCGTCGCCGACGTTCCCGCAGTACCGCGATTACTGCTGGTTTCGCGACGGCGCCTTCATCGCGGAGGCGATGTCACGGATGGGGCAGACCGAGAGCGCCGAGCGCTTCTTCGACTGGTGCGCCGAGATCGTCCGACGCGCTCCAGGCGGGCCGTGGAATGCCCGGTACGCTCTGGACGGTTCGACCGATCCGGTCGCGTGGTGGCCGCATCGGCAGTTCGACGGCCTCGGGCTATGGGTCTGGGCGATGGAGAACCACATCAGGCGGCATCGCGTCGCGTCCCGGTGGAGCGACGCGGCCGAGGCGACGCAACTCTTCCTAGCCGAGCATTGGAGCGAGCCGTGCCACGACTGGTGGGAGGAGCGCAGCGGCGTGCATGCAGCCACGCTGGGCTGTATCTGGGCAGCGCTGCCTCGGGACGACATCGCGTCGAGCGCCCGGGAGGCGCGGGAACGAGAGCGGCTCGACGGCTCACACGCGTTTCTCGTCGTGCTCGGCCTCGCCGGCATCGACGTGCTGGCGCAGCTCGAGCGCACGCTCGGCTACCACCGTCATCTCGACGACGAGTACTACGGGGGTGGAGAGTGGCCGGTCCTTGCAGGGCTGATCGGATGGGCGCGCGCGGTGAACAGCCTTGACGCGACACCGCAGCGCGCCTGGATCGAGTCGCAGGCCGACAGGGACGGAGCGCTGCCCGAGCAGACGGGGGAGCTGCTTCGACCGTCGCTCTATGGCACGTGGGTCGAGCGCTGGGGCCCGCCTGCGTCGCCGTTGCTCTGGTCGCATGCGATGTACCTGATCCTCGACGGGCTGGCGGCGGGATGATCCACGACCTCTGGTACAAGAACGCGGTCGTGTACAGCCTCGACGTCGGGACGTTCCTCGACGCGGGCGGCGACGGGTGCGGCGACTTCGAGGGGCTGAGCCGACGGCTCGACTATCTCGAGGCGCTCGGCATCGATGCAGTGTGGCTGGCGCCGTTCCAGCCGTCGCCACGCCGCGACGACGGATACGACATCTCGGACTATTACGGCGTCGATCCCCGCTTCGGCTCGGGAGGCGACTTCGTCGAGTTCATGCGCGAGGCCGATAGCCGCGGCATCCGCGTCCTGATCGACCTCGTGGTCAACCACACATCCGACCGGCACCGGTGGTTCCGCGAGGCGCGGGATCCGCGCTCTTCGATCCACGACTGGTACGTCTGGTCGAAGAAACGGCCGAGCAACTTCCGCAAGGGCGTGGTCTTCCCCGGCGAGCAGACCCAGACGTGGACGTACGACCAGGTCGCGCGCGAGTACTACTTCCACCGGTTCTACGACTTCCAGCCGGACCTCGATATGGACAACCCGCGCGTCCGCGAAGAGGTCCGGCGGATCATGGGCTTCTGGCTTCAGCTCGGCGTGGCCGGATTCCGCGTCGACGCGGTCCCGTTCATCCTCGAGGAAGCACCGCGCAGCAGCACGAAGCCGGTGATCCACTTCGAGTACCTGACGGAGTTCCGCGAGTTCCTCCAGTGGCGCGTCGGCGACGCCGTTCTCCTCGGCGAGGCGAACGTCCCGCCCGACCAGACGCCGCCGTACTTCGCCGGCGGCGACGGGCTGCACCTGATGTTCAACTTCTGGGTCAACCAGCACCTCTTCCTCAGCCTCGCGACAGAGGACGCGCGGCCGCTCGCCGCCGCGCTGCAGGCCACGCGAATGTTGCCGCCCACAGCCCAGTGGGCCCATTTTCTGCGCAACCACGACGAGCTCGACCTCGGGCGTCTCTCTGCGGTCGACCGTCAGCGCGTCTTCGAAGCGTTCGGGCCGGAGCCCTCGATGCAGCTCTACGGGCGGGGCATCAGACGCAGGCCGGCGCCGATGCTGGGAGACGCACTGCGACTACGGCTCGCCCATAGCCTCGTGCTCTCGCTGCCCGGCACGCCCGTTCTGCACTACGGCGACGAGATCGGTATGGGCGAAAACCTCCGCCTCGCGGATCGCGCGGCGATCCGGACGCCGATGCAGTGGTCGGCTGAACACAACGCAGGGTTCTCGCAGGCAGACTCGCTCATCCGTCCGCTCGTCTCGCGCGGGCCGTTCGCCTACGAGAACGTCAATGTCGAGGAGCAGCAGCGCAATCCGGACTCCCTGCTCCGGTGGATGACCGACATGATCCGCCTGCGCAAGCAATGCCCGGAGGTGGGCTGGGGCGACTGGCGCATCGTCCCGACCGGCTCGCGAAACGTCTTGGCGCTGGCGTACACGTGGCGGGGTAACACCATCGTGACGGTGCACAACCTCGCTCACGCACCACGCGAGGCGAAGCTGAGACTCGGGGGCGGGAGGCTCGTCAACCTCCGTGATGCCGAGGAGATCCGCCCCGGGCAAGACGGTGTCCACCGCGTCGCGCTCGAGGCGCATGGGTACCGGTGGCTGCGGCTGGGCGACACCAGCCAGGCGCTCGCCCGCGAGATCATCGACTAGGCGTGGGCGTGCCCTAACTGCGGCAGCCGCGCGTCGCGCGGTCAAGGGCTGCGAGGCGAAGTCGCTCTGCGGTCTCGAGCAGACGCTCTGTCCGGCGCGCTCGTTCGCCCGCGTCGGCCGGCCCCAGTTCCCGCAGACCCGTCCAGAGCGCACGATTGCTCTCGAGAAGGAGGCGGCAGCCCTCGAGCTCGGTGACCGCGGAGAGCGGGGACCGGCGTACGACGCGTCCGTTCAGCTTCAATCTTCCGAGCCTTTCCGCCGTCCAGACAGCGCCTTGACGGGTGCGCGAGGGGGCACTGTCGACCCGGCTGAGCAGCACTTCGAGGCAAGCGAGGTCGTCCTCTGTGCTTCGCACGATCTCCGCAGCGAAGGCGCGGTGTTCCTCGGCTCGAGTCGCGGCGCTCATTCGGCGGGCGAGCTCCCGGAGGGCGACGAGCAGGGCGTGGTGGTCGCGCAGGTAGATCGCGAGCAGACGTCCGTCGAAGGTGCTGGCCATCGGTGTTCCCTGGGGCTTGCGCAGGGCCGCCTCGGTCAACAAGACCATCCGGCGGCAAGCGCGGCGTCCGAACTCGACCTGCTTGTGTCTGCCGAGCAGCTGGAAGCCGAGCTGGACGATCGGGTTCGCCTCTGCGGGCCGTGATACGGCATGCGTCCGGAACTCGACCTCGCCGGTCTCGAGCCATTTCCAGACTTCGAAGTCCCGTTGACCCGCCTCGATGTGTCCCTCGAGCGTGCGGTAGTTCCAGAATGAGACCTGGGCCTCGCGGCCGTCTTCACGGCGTTCCTCGTGGCCGGCTTCGTTGACGCGGACACCGGCGTAGATGCGGGCGCCGAGCGCGTGCAGGATCAGGAGCATCTCGCGCCGCTCGAGCGGAAGGTCCGGGTCGTAGCGCGCCTCGACAAGCGACGGGTCGGCGAAGGAGTAGCTGCGGCTGAGCGCTACGGCTGCCTCCCAGCTGCCATCGGGCTCCGGTGGGCCCGGCTGCTCGGACGCGAGCGGCTGGCGGTAGTCGTCATGGGCCCATTCCGGCCCGCCCAGCGTCTCGGGGCGGAAGTTGAGCGGCCGGGCGTGCAGCGAGGCCAGCCGCCCCTCGACGTCGCCGCCGCCGAAGTCGAAATCAGGAAAGCGCGAGGGGATCCTCCACCTTTCGGCTGACGATCTCCACGCCGCCCGTGAGCCGTCCCTCGGCAAGTCCCGCGACTCGCTCCAGGAATGACGTCCACATGTGCAGTTGCACCTCTTTGGCCATGCGCAGATGGTCGTACAGCAAGTTCGAGAGCCAGTCGCCGCTGCGCGCCCACGACTCGATCTCGAAGCAGAGCATCCCGTCCGCTCGCAGCGCGCGGAACTCGATCTGGCCGGCCTCGAGGTGACCGGAAAGGGTCGTCAGCCGAAAGGCGGACGGCGTCACCGACGTCACCCGCACGGGCCCGTCCCACGGGCCGGGCATGCGAACGACGAGTTCGTCTCCGACCGCCAGCCGATTCTCCGCACCGCGTACCTTCAGGAAGCGGGCGAGCGCTGTCGGCGTCGACCGGTTCGGGTCGTTACCGAGGCAGCGGATCAGTTCCTCCGGCGAGAGCCGGGCGTCGCGGATTTGCGCGCGATAGAGGCGGTGGAAGAGGGGGCCGATCCCATCCTCCATCCGTTGCACGTCGTCGTCGAGGACGGCGTCCGTCAGTTTCGGGGGGAGGTCACCTGCGTCGCCGCCTTCCTCGCTGCGATGCATGGGCGTTGTCCGCCACATGTAGTCCCAGGAGGTCAGGGCGATCCCGGCGGGCCATAGCACCGCCGTCCAGAGGCGTCGCCGAAGAGTGAGCCGACTCGACACGAAGCTTGCCGATACCCACCCGAGCGCGCGAGTGAACGCGTCGAGAATGGGCAGAAGCGCATTCGTGATCGTCGACGCGTTGCATCGAGCCGGTTTCCGCGGATCCCACTTTCACGCGCTCTCGCTGGGCTCGGTCGGTCTGTGTATCGGGCTCTGGATCCGGGCCAAGACCGTTGATCAGGACGAGCGCGGAAACGCCGAGCGTCGTGCCATCTTCGTCGGCCTCTGGGCGCCCACGCTCTGGCAGATCGGCGATTCGTTGAGAACCGCCGCAGACGCGAACGGTCGCACTTGGGGCCGACGCCGCTAGCTCGAGACCTGCGCCTCGGTCGCGATCAGCAACCGGATCAGCAGGCTGTCCCGCTCCTCGTAGCTCAGCCGAGGAAGCACGAGCTCGAGGGCCTGATCCAGGAACTCCGCCGAGGCCGCCCTCCCCGCAGCCTCGACCTTCCAGAGCCGGCTTTTCGTCGCGGTGACCTCGACGTCCTGGAACGTGACCGTGGCCGTGCCGCTCAACTGTCGGCCTCGTCGGCGCAGGGCACCAGTCGGCGCAGCGGGACGACTTTCGTGTTCGCGTCCTGATCGAAGCGCACGACCGCGGCGTCGGTTCCGTACAGGTACCGCAGCACGCCGACGCGGCCGCCGAGGCGGACGCGCTCTCCTACCCGAAGCTCGCGCTCGGGACTGCTCTGCAAAGGCTCGTTCATCTCGAATGCCTCCCCCCTTTACTGGTAGAGGCATACGGCGGGCCGATCCTTTCTCCCGGCCCTACGGGATCGGCACGGTGACGGTCGTGATCGGCGTCGTCACGGTCG
>JAICLM010000055.1 GCA_025927435.1 Thermoleophilia bacterium
GTACGCATGGTCGCCGAAGACCTCCTTGATAGCGCGCGTCTCGGCCGCGTCGCCGAGCGGCGTCGAAGTGCCATGGGCGTTGATGTAGCCGACCCGCTCCGGCTCGACGCCGGCCCGGTCGAGCGCGTGCCGCATCATCTCAGCCACGCCCACCGACTCCGGATCCGGCTGGGCGAGATGGTGCGCGTCGTTCGACATCGCGTAACCGAGGATCTCTGCGTAGGCCGCCGCTCCGCGGCGCTGCGCGGACTCGAGCTCCTCGAGCACGAGCACGCACGCGCCTTCCCCCATCACGAAGCCGGCGCGAGTGGCGTCGAACGGCCGCGACGCCCGCGGCGGGTGCTCGTCCTCCGCCGCGAGCCCGCGCATCGCGCAGAACCCCGCGAGGATCAGCGGCGTGAGGCAGGCCTCGGCCCCGCCCGCGAGCACCGCGTCGGCGTCTCCGCGCCTGATCAGCTCCGCCGCCTCGCCGACGGCCGTCGAGCCGGTCGCGCACGCGGAGACGGGCGCGTAGTTCGGCCCACGGAACCCGAGCGCGATGGCGAGCTGGCCGCTCGCCGTGTCGACGAGCACGTTCGGGATGAAGGTCGGCGCGATTCGGTCGGGTCCACGCTCCCGCAGCACGTCGACCTGCTCGACGATCCCCATGATCCCGCCGATCGCGGTGCCGAACAGGATCCCGACCCGGTCCGGGGAGTACGCGCCGTCGAGCTTCGCGTCCGCGACCGCCTCGCGCGCGGCTCCGAGCGAGAGAAGGACGTTGCGATCGAGTCTGCGCGCAGCCTTCGGCGAGGCGACCTGGGTCGGGTCGAAGTCCTTCACCTCCGCCGCGATCCGCACCGGGAACTCGCTCGCGTCGAAGGAGCGAATGAAGTCGATGCCGCTCTCGCCGGCAACCGCTGCCCGCCAGGTGGACGGCGCGTCGGCGCCGATCGGCGTCACGGCGCCGAGCCCGGTCACGACCACCCTCCTCATCCCGCGAGGTTAGACGCGCGCTACCGGCCTGGGTTGCGCGCTATGCGGTCTCGGCGATCACGGCGTCGACGAGGACGGCGTACACCTTCGTCGGCTCCGCCTTGCCCTTCATCAGCACCTCGCCCTGGGCCTCGACCGCGATTCCGTCGTCGATGCCCTGGCGCGTGTTCTCGTCGATCAGGATCGGCCGGCCCAGCTCCTTCGTATGGGCCTCGAGACGGGCGGCGACGTTGACCGTGTCACCCACGCAGGTGTAGGTCGCTCGATTTTGCGTCCCGGTGTAGCCCGCGACGACGCGGCCCGACGCGATCCCGACGCCGATCTGGATCTGCACCTTGTCGCGCGCCGCCTGCTCCTCGTTGAAGAGCCGGATCAGCTCGACCATCTGGCGAGCCGCCAGGACGGCCGCCTGGCGGTGATCCTCGCGCGGCGCCGGCGCCCCGAAGATCGCCATCAGCCCGTCACCGACCATCTGGTTGACGATCCCGCCCTCGCCGTGGATCGCATCCATCATCAGCAGGTAGTAGTCGTTGAGCAGCTCGATCGTCTCGGCCGGCTCTCGCGACTCCGAGATCGTCGTGAACGAGCGGATGTCGCAGAACATCGCCGACGCCTCGACGTACCGGCCGCCGAGCGAGAAGCCCGAGGTGAGCAGGTCGTCGGCCACCTCCTTGGTCGCGAACTTGCTGATCAGCTCGCGCTGCTGGTCGCGGAGCCTCTTCTTCTCGAGGCTCGCGTTGATCCGCGCGTTCAGCAGCACGGGATTGACGGGCTTCGTCAGGTAGTCCTCCGCCCCCATCTCGAGGCAGCGCACGACGCTGTCGAGCTCGTCGAGCGCCGAGGTCACGATGACGGGGATGTCACGGAGCAGCGGGTCGTCCTTGAGCTCCGCCAACACCTCGTACCCGTCGAGCTCCGGCATGAGGACGTCGAGCAGCAGCAGGTCGAACGGCTGCTGCCGCAGGAGCCGGAGCGCCTCGACGCCGTGCTCGGCGAAGCTGACGGTGTGCCCCTCCTGCTCCAGCCCGCGGGCGAGCATGAGCCGGTTCACCCGGTTGTCGTCGGCGATGAGGATCGAGCCGGGGGCGGAAGCGGGCCGGTTCACGCGGCCGATCCCGAGCGCAGCGCGGCCAGGGCTTCCGCGAGCAGGCGGTACTGCTCCTCGATCCGGTCTACGAGCTCGGAGGCGCCCTCGAGCTCGCCGTCCTTCGCGCGCTGCTCGAGCATCCGGCAGAGCTCCGCGAACTGCTCGGCTCCGAGCGTCGCGCCGTTCGACTTCAGCGTGTGCGCCGCGCGCCGCAGCACCTCGCTGCTCTGCTCGTCCAGCGACCGGCGCAGCGTCGCGATGAGCTCCGGCGCATCCGCCAGGAACGCGTCGATCACCTCGCCGAGGAACTCGTCGCCGCCGAGCCCCCGCAGGTTCGCGAGAGCGCCGTCGTCGAGACTGACCTGCGCGACTCCGGCAGCGGCGCCGTCGGCGTCGGGGAGCGGTCTCACGCGCTTGAGCGCGGCGACGAGCTCCTCGGCGCGGATCGGCTTCGCCACGTAGTCGTTCATGCCGGCCGCGAAACACGCCTCGCGATCCTCCGGCAGCGCATTCGCCGTCATCGCGACGATGTGCGGACGGCTCGCCTCGGGCCAGCGCTCGCAGATCTGGCGCGTGGCGTCGAGGCCGTCGAGCTCGGGCATCTGGACGTCCATCAGGACCACGTCGTACGGCCGGCGTTCGAGCGCCTCGATCGCCTCGCGCCCGTTCGAGGCGACGTCGGCGCGGTAGCCGAGCTGCTCGAGCAGCCGCAGGGCCACCTTCTGGTTCATGGCGTTGTCCTCGGCGAGCAGGATGCGCAACGCCGACCTCGCGCGCTTTCCATCTGTCACGGTCTCGACCTCCTCCTCGCCGTCCTTGCCGGTGAGCAGTTGCAGGAGCGTGTTGTAGAGCTGCGATGCCTTGAGCGGCTTCGAGAGCTGCGCCGAGAACACGCCCCCCGTCTGCAGCTGCGGCAGCCGGCCGAGCGAGGTCAGGAGCAGCAGCGGCAGCTCGGACTCGCTCCGGTGCTGCCGGATCTCCCCCGCCAGAGCGAGCCCGTCCATGTCGGGCATCATCATGTCGAGGACGGCGACGTCGAACGACTCGCCCGCCCCGATGAGCTCGAGCGCCGCGGTTGGCAGCTCGACCGCCACGGGCTCCATCTCCCAGGAGCGCGCGTGGCGAAGGACGATCTCGCGGTTCGTCGCGTTGTCGTCGACGATCAGGATGCGCTTGCCGGCAAGGTGCGGGAGGCCGTCGTCCAGCGAGATCTTCGACGGCACCTCCGCCGCGGCGACCGGGAGCGAGATGCGGAAGGTCGAGCCCTTCTTCTGCTCGCTCTCGACCGAGATCGTGCCGCCCATGAGGTCCACGAGGCGCTTCGAAATGGCGAGCCCGAGGCCGGTGCCGCCGAAGCGGCGCGTCGTGGAGGCGTCGACCTGGCTGAAGGAGGTGAAGAGCAGGTCCATCCGGTCCTGCGGGATCCCGATGCCGGTGTCGCGGACGGCGAGCTCGACCTCGTACGTGCCCTCTCCGGTCTCCCTGGCCTCGACGAGCACGACGACCTCGCCCTGCTCCGTGAACTTGACCGCGTTCGAGAGAAGGTTCAGCAGCACCTGCCGCAGCCGCGCCTCGTCGCCGACGATCCCGGTCGGCGCGTCGTCGTCGATGAGGCACCCGAGCTCGAGCTCCTTCTCCCACGCGCGCGGCGCCACGATGTCGAGCGCTCCCTCGACGCAGTCGCGGAGGTTGAACGGCTCGTGCTCGAGGTCGAGCTTCCCCGCCTCGATCTTCGAGTAGTCGAGGATGTCGTCGATCACGTGCAGGAGCGCGTCGCCGCTCGTGTGGACGACCTCGGCGAACTCCCGCTGCTCGCCGGTCAGCTCGGTGCCGAGCAGCAGATCGGTCATGCCGATCACCGCGTTCATCGGCGTCCTGATCTCGTGGCTCATCGTGGCGAGGAAGGCGCTCTTCGCCTGCGTGGCAGCCTCGGCCTCCTGTCGCGCGCGCTGGAGCTCGGTGACGTCGTGGTAGATCGCGAGGAGCCCCGCATGCGACCCGTCGACCGTGAGCGGGGCGAGCATCAGCTCGACGTCGACCAGTGTCCCGTCTCTGCGCCGGCGCTGGGTGATCCGCTGGGCACGGCCCGTCGTCATGGCTTCGCGGGTGATCTCGCGCCCCTCGTCGGAGTCGAACCGGCTCGAGCCGAAGACGAGCTCGTCCACGGGCCGGCCCACGGCCTCCTCCGCGGAGTAGCCGAAGAGCTCGGCAGCGGCCGGGTTCCACTCGGTCACCCTTTCATCGGTATCCATCACCACGACCGCCGCGGGACTGATGGCGACGAGGGACTCGAGGTACTGCCGCTGCCGCTCCACCTCGGAGAACAGACGCGCGTTCTGGATCGCCACGCCGACGTTCGCGGCGATTGTCGCGAGGAGGCGCGTGTCAGCCTCGCCGAAGCGCCCCTCCTCGTCGATGCTCTGCACGCTGATGACCCCGATCGCCCTGCTGCCCACGAGGATCGGGACCCCGAGGAACGAGAGGGACGGCGTGCCGATGGTCGCCTCGTTCTGCAATTGCTCCCTCCGGTTCAGCAGGAGCGGCTCCCGCGTCTGCAGGATCTGGGAGGTCAGACCCTCGCCGTACTTCATCGCCGCCTCGGGACGCCGCTCGCCGCTCTCGTGGTAGTACGCGAACTCGATCTGCCCGGCGTTCTCGTCGAGCAGGGCGACGTAGGCGATGTCGGCCGCGAACGTCTCGCGCACCTGCTCGCCGACGCGCTCGATCAGGGCATCGAGATCGAGCTGCGACGAGAGCGCCTGCCCGATGTCGTTCACGGTCGCGAGCTCGGAGACGCGCTGGCGCGTCTCGGCGACGAGGCGGGCGTTCTCGAGCGCAACGCTGAGACTGCCGGCCACCGTCGTCAGGAGCTGCTGGTCGGCCTCGTCGAACGCGTGCTCGCGGTCGACGTTCTGGAGCGAGATCACGCCGGTCGCCTTGCCGCCGGCCACGAGCGGGATGAACAGCACGGACTTCGGCATCTCACCGGCCAGGACCGTGCTCCCGTAGCGCTCGGACTCCGCCTCCAGGTTCTCGACGAGTAGCACCGGCTGGCGCGTCTCCAGCACGTGCTTCGTGAAGCCTGCGACCGGCGTCGGCTCCGCCTGCAGGCGCTCACCCCGCTCGATGAAGTACGGGTAGTGCGCGAGGCCGGTGGCCGCATCGAGCGTCCCGATCACCACCGTCTGCGCATCGAAGACGTCCCTGATCCGGTCGCCGACCGCGTCGTAGATCGCCTGCGGCTCGAGCTCACCCGCGATCGCGTCCTGCACGCTGTTGATCAGCGCCAGCTCCGCATTCCGCTGCCGCGTCTCCTCCACCAGCCGCGCGTTCTCCAGCGCGACACTGAGGCTCCCGGCGAGCGTCTCCAACAGCTGCTGATCCGACTCGCTGAACGCGTGCTCGCGGTCGATGTTCTGCAGCGAGATCACGCCGGTCGCCTTGCCGCTGACGACGAGTGGGACGAACAGGACCGACTTCCCACCCGAGCCGGCGGTGACCTCGCTGCCGAACCGCTTCGCCTCGGCCGCGAGGTTCTCGTTGAGCAGCAGCGTCTCCCTGGTCTCGAGCACGTGCCCGCCGAACCCGCTCGGAGGCCGCGGCGGCCCCGTGTCCAGCCGCTCGCCGCGCTCGATGAGGTACGGATCGTGAATGAGGCCGCTCGACTCGTCGAGCATCGAGATCGCGACGATCTGCGCGTCGAAGATCTCCTGGATCCGGTCGCCGACCGCGTCGTAGATCGCCTGCGTGTCCAGCTCGCCCGCGATCGCGTCCTGCACGCTGTTGATCAGCGCCAGCTCGGCATTCCGCTGCCGCGTCTCGTGCACCAGCCGCGCGTTCTCGAGCGCCACGCTCAGGCTGCCCGCCAGGGTCTCCAGCAGTTGCTGGTCGGACTCGCTGAACGCATGCGTGCGATCGGCGTTTTGGAGCGAGATGACACCCGTCGCCTCGCCTCCGGTGACCAGCGGGACGAACAGGCTCGACATTGGCCAATCCCCCGCCAGGATCTTGCGCTCGAACCGCTCGGGATCCTCCTCGACATCGCCGATCAGCACCGACTCGCGCGTCTCCAGCACGTGCCTGGAGACACCGACGGGCTCGCTCGCCTCGACCGTCTCGCGCACGCCGCGCTCGAGGATGTACGGGAACTCCATCAGGCCCGTCGTCTTGTCGACGATGGCGATGAAGACGGACTGGGCATCAAAGACTCCCTGGATCCGGTCGCCCACGGCGTCGTAGATCGCCTGCTGATCGAGCTCGCCCGCGATCGCCTCCTGCACCCCGCTGATCAGCGCCAGCTCGGCGTTCCGCTGCCGCGTCTCGTGCACAAGCCGCGCGTTCTCGAGCGCCACGCTCAGGCTTCCCGCAAGCGTCTCGAGCAGCTGCTGGTCGGACTCGCTGAACGCGTGCTCGCGATCGGCGTTCTGCAGCGAGATCACGCCCGTGGCCTTACCGCCCACGACGAGCGGGACGAAGAGCACGGACTTGGGCTCCTCGCTGCCCTCGATGATCTCGCTTCCGTATCGCTCCGCCTCAGCCCTGACGTTCTCGACGATCAGCACGGACTCACGCGTCTCCAGCACGTGCTTCCCGAAGCCGCTCGGCGGCTCCGGGTCGACGTGCCACCGCTCACCACGCTCGAGCATGTACCGGTCGTCCAGGAGCCCGGTCGCCTCGTCGAGCATCGAGATCCCCACGGCCTGCGCGTCGAAGACGTCCCGGATCCTGTCTCCGACGGCGTCGTAGATCGCCTGCGGCTCGAGCTCGCCCGCGATCGCGTCCTGCACGCTGTTGATCAGCGCCAGCTCCGCATTCCGCTGCCGCGTCTCCTGCACCAGCCGCGCGTTCTCGAGCGCCACGCTCAGGCTGCCCGCGAGGGTCTCCAGCAGCTGCTGATCGGACTCGCCGAACGCACGCTCGCGGTCGACGTTCTGGAGCGAGATCACGCCCGTCGCCTTGCCTCCGCTGACGAGCGGGACGAATAGCCCCGACTTCGGTGCCTCGCCCGCCGCAACGGTGCTTCCATACCGCTCGGCCTCGGCTTCGAAGTTCTCGACGACGAGCAGCGACTCTCGAGTCTCGAGCACATGCTTCGAGAAGCCGAGCGGCGAGACCGGGGCCACCGGCAGCCGCTCACCGCGCTCGATCATGTAGGGGACGTGCATGAGACCAGTCGCGTCTTCGAGCGTGAAGATCGAGACGGCCTGGGCATCGAAGATCTCCTGGATCTTGTCCCCGACCGCGTCGTAGATCGCCTGCGTGTCGAGCTCGCCCGCAATCGCGTCCTGCACGCTGTTGATCAGCGCCAGCTCCGCGTTCCGCTGCCGCGTCTCGTGCACTAGCCGCGCGTTCTCCAGCGCCACGCTCAGGCTGCCCGCCAGCGTCTCGAGCAGCTGCGCGTCCGACTCGCTGAACGCATGCTCGCGGTCCAGGTTCTGGAGCGAGAACGTGCCCGTCGCCTTGCCACCCACCAGGAGCGGGACGAACAGGACCGACTTCGGTGCCTCTCCGGCCGAGATGACGGCGCCGTACCGCTCGGATTCGACGTCGACGTTCTCGGTGATCAGAAGCGGCTCGCGCTTTTCGAGCACGTACGTCGTGAAGCCTCCGGGCGGCGCAGGCTCGGCGTGCAGCCGCTCACCGCCCTCGAGGACATAGGGGAAGTGCATGAGCCCCGACGTCTCGTCGAGCGTGTTGATCTGCACGGCCTGCGCGTCGAAGATCTCGCGGATCCTCTCCCCGACGGCGTCGTAGATCGCCTGGTCGTCCAGCTCGCCCGCGATCGCGTCTTGCACGCTGTTGATCAGCGCCAGCTCGGCATTGCGCTGCCGCGTCTCGTGCACCAGCCGCGCGTTCTCGAGCGCGACGCTCAGGCTGCGCGCCAGCGTCGTCAGCAGGCGCACGTCGCTCTCGGTGAATGCATTCGTCCGGTCGAGGTTCTGGAGCGAGATGCGGCCGCGGATCTCGCCACCGGAGAACAGCGGGGCGACGAGGACTGCGAGTGCCGGCTCGCCTTGCTGCACATGGGGCTCCAAGCCGTGCTCCTGCAGCCAGGCGGGCTCGTCATTGATGAGGACCGGCGCCTGCGTCTCGAGCAGGAGGCGTGTGATGTGGGATCGCTCGATCGGCACCGGCTCGTCGGGGAAGCGGACACCGCGCTCGATCGAGTACGGGTAGTGGATCAAGCCCGCGGCGAAGTCGAAGACCCCGATGTCCACCACCTGGGAGTCGAAGATCTCCTGGATCTTGTCGCCCACCACGTCGTAGATCGCCTGCATCTCGAGCTCGCCGGCGAGCGCCTCCTGCACGCTGTTGATCAGCGCCAGCTCCGCGTTCCGCTGCCGCGTCTCGTGCACAAGGCGCGCGTTCTCCAGCGCCACGCTCAGGCTGCCCGCCAGCGTCTCGAGCAGCTGTCGGTCCGACTGGCTGAACGCGTGTTCGCGGTCGAGGTTCTGGAGGGAGATCAGGCCGGTCGCCCTGTCGCCCACGACGAGCGGTACGAAGAGCCCCGACTTCGGCTCTTCGCCACCGGGCAGGGTCGGAGCCCCGTAGCGCTCCGCCTCGACGCGCATGTTCTCTGCGATCAGCAGCGATCTGCGCGTTTCCAGCACGTGCTTCGAAAAGCCAACCCGCGGGCTCGGCTCTACCTCGAGCCGGTCGCCGCCCCTACTCAGCACGTACGGGAAGTGCTGGAGCCCCGCGACCTCGTCGAACGTCGAGATGAAGACCGTCTGCGCGTCGAAGACGTCCCGCACCTTTTCGCCGACGGCGTCGTAGATCGCCTGCAGCTCGAGCTCGCCGGCGAGCGCGTCCTGCACGCTGTTGATCAGCGCCAGCTCGGCATTCCGCTGCCGCGTCTCGTGCACCAGCCGCGCGTTCTCGAGCGCGACGCTGAGGCTCCCCGCGAGCGTCGTCAGCAGCCGAACGTCGGGGTCGTCGAACGCGTGCTCGCGGTCGAGGTTTTCGAGCGCGATCACGCCGCTCGCGCGCCGGCCGGACAAGAGGGGGACGTAGAGCGCTGACCTCGGCACCTCGCCTGCCACGAGGTCGCTGCCGTAGCGCTGGACTTCGGCAGCGAAGTCTTCGTCGATCAGGAGCGGCTCGCGCGTCTCGAGGACATGTGCTGTGAAGCCGGTGCTGAGTTGCACGGGCTCCGGCCGCAGCCGTTCGCCTCGCTCGATGAGATACGGGTGGTGGAGAAGCCCGGTCGCTTCGTCGTGGAACACGATCGCCACGCCCTGCGCGTCGAAGATCTCCTGGATCTTGTCGCCCACCACGTCGTAGATCGCCTGCATCTCGAGCTCGCCGGCGAGCGCCTCCTGCACGCTGTTGATCAGCGCCAGCTCGGCGTTCCGCTGCCGCGTCTCGTGCACAAGCCGCGCGTTTTCGAGCGCGGTGCTGAGGCTGCCTGCGAGGGTCGTCAGCAAGCGGACGTCTGCCTCGTCGAACGCGTGCTCCCGATCGAAGTTGTCGAGCGCGATCACGCCGATTGCGCGTGAGCCCGTGATGAGCGGGACCCAGAGGACGGACTTCGGCATCTCACCGGCCAGCACATAGCTACCGAGTCGCTCGACCTCAGCCTCGGCGTTCTCGTTGATCACGAGCGGCTCGCGCGTGTCGATCACGTGCTTGGTGAAGCCGCTCGTCAACGGCTGCGGCTCCGGCCAGAGGCGCTCGCCGCGCTCGAGCAGGTACGGGAAGCTGCAAAATCCCGTGGTCTCGTCGACGATTGCGATCGAGGTTCCCTGGGCGTCGAAGATCTCCTGGATCTTGTCGCCCACCACGTCGTAGATCGCCTGCATCTCGAGCTCGCCGGCCAGTGCCTCCTGCACGCTGTTGATCACCGCGAGCTCGGCGTTGCGCTGCCGCGTCTCCTCGATCGCGCGAGCCCGTGCAAGCGCGGCACCGACGTGCTGGCCGACGAAGGCGAGCAGGTCCTTGTCCTGCTCGCTGTACCCCTGGCCCGCCGTGTAGGACTGGACGACAAGGACGCCGACCGTCCGCTCTTCGGCCTTCAGCGGCACGCCGATCGAATCCTCGGGCAGCTCTCCGAGGAGGTCGAACTCCCCGCGCTGCACGAATTCCTGGACCTGCTCGCGGGTGAGATGGAGTGGTCTCCCGGTCCGCAGGAGATAAGCCGTCGCTCCACGCGCATCGCCCGCCCCGAACTCCTCCCACCGGTTCGGGTCCGGGATGTCGGTGTCGACCTCGTCGATGTAATACGGCCAGTTGATGAGCTGACGCTGCTCGTCGTACAGCGCGATGAAGAAGTTCCGTGCATACATGAGCTCGCCGACGATCTCGTGGACCGCGCGGTAGAACTCCTGCATGTCCTGCGCCGAGCTCGCAAGCTCGGCAATGCGGTACAGGGCGTCCTGCACCCGGGTCGAATCGTCGGCGGCCCCCATCGGCTCCAGTATCCCGCGCTACGAAACCCTCGTCTAGGCGGCCGGCGGTAGATTCGGGCCCGTGCGCGACGGACCCGGCCCAAACGTCCCCTTCCCCCCGATGGAGGCCGAGCTCGTCTCGGAGCTGCCGGCCCGGGGCGGCTGGCGCTACGAGCCGAAGTGGGACGGCTTCCGCGGCGTGCTCGAGAACGACGGCGGCGAGCTCGCGCTCTGGTCGCGGAACGGGCGGCCGCTGCTGCGCTACTTCCCCGAGCTGCGGCCCCTCGGTGAGCTGATGCCGAAAGGCTCGGCCCTCGACGGCGAGATCGTGATCTCCCGCGGCGGCGCGCTCGACTTCGACGCGATGCAGACGCGCCTCCACCCGGCCGAGAGTCGCGTGCGCAAGCTTGCCGGCGAGATCCCGGCGACCTTCGTCGCCTTCGATCTCCTGCTCTGGAAGGGCAAGCCGGTGCACGAGAAGCCGATCGAGAAGCGGCGCGCCGAGCTCGAGAAGGTAGGCGACGGGTTGGAGCTGTCACCGGTCTCCGCCGAGGTCGACCAGGGGACGGAGTGGCTGCAGACGTTGCAGGCGGCGGGCTTCGA
>JAICLM010000084.1 GCA_025927435.1 Thermoleophilia bacterium
CGAGACCGCCTGGGGGTACCGCGACGCAATCTGGGGCGGCGTGTTCGCGGGCGTCGATCCCGATCCGGCCAACGCCGGCGCGATCACCGACTGGGTACGCGCGTACTCCGACGCGATCAAGCCGCACGCGATGGGCGGCGGGTACGTCAACTTCCACATGGACGAGCCCGACCGCGTTCGCGGAATGTACGGGGCGAACTACGACCGGCTCGCGCGCGCCAAGGCCCAGTACGACCCGGACAACGTCTTCCGGGTCAATCAGAACATCGCGCCCGCGGCGTAGCGGGCTGACTCTCAAACGGGCGGGCGGCCCCGCGTCGATTTGGCTCGGGCCGCCCGCTCGCGCTCGTCGTAGCGTTTCCCTGCTCGCAGGAACCACCACGCGAACCAGATCATGGCGATCACCGGCCCGATCGACGCGACCAGCAAGAGAATCGTGAGTCCCACCTTGCCGACGCTGCCGAGCACGTCGCCATCGTAGGCGGCTCTACACTGGTGACGTGGCCAGCCGCGACGAGGTGATGGAGGTGCTCCGCCAGGTCGAGGATCCCGAGCTCGGGATGGACATCGTCGACCTCGGGCTCCTCTACGACGTCGAGGTCGAGGACTCGAAGGCCAGGGTCACGTACAGCCTGACGTCGATGGGCTGCCCGGCCGGCCCTCTTATCGCGCAGGACATCGATAGTGCCGTCCGCCAGGTCGAGGGGATCCAGGACGTCGAGCTCGAGCTGACGTTCGATCCGCCCTGGACGCCGGACCGGATGTCCGACGACGCCAAGTTCATCCTCGGCTTCGGCTGAACCGTCCCGCGCGAGTGGAAGGAGCGCACCGCCTCCCGCCAGGCGGGCCGGCAGCGCGCTCCTTCACAGGTCCCTGCTAGACGACGTCGTCCTCGACGACGGTGCGCCGGCGCGTGGCAGGCCCTTCGTCGACGACGGTGCGACGACCGCCGCCGACGCCGCCCCAGCTCGACCAGAAGACGAGGGAGATGAGCGCGCCGACCGCGCCCACGATCATCAGGATCCAGCCGATGGTATTGATGTCGAAGCCGGACGACGTGACGTTCACGGCGAACGCCAGGACGGCACCGACCGCAATCAGGATCAAGCTCACTCCGATACCCACAACAACCTCCTGAGAAAGTTCGCTATTGACGACCCGTTCAACGGCTGTACCCGGCTATCGGATACGGGGCCGGGCTGGTTAGCGGGGATTCGGCGCGGGTAGGGATCGGCGATGCTGTGGCTGGTGAAAGTGCTCCTGCTGGCGCTGAAGACGCGGCGCGGCCGCGAGCTGCTGCTGGCGGGCGGCGTCGGGGCGATGGATCTCGCCCGGAGCAAGCGGGCGCGTGAGCTGTACGCCAGAGCCTGGGAGGCGACGGCAGCCCGAGTCAAGCGGTAGGCAGCTCCGGCCTGCCGGAGCCTACGAGGCTCGATCCGGGTGGATGAGCGGCAGGGCCCCGCGCCAGCCTGAGGCGAGAGCGCGCAGCGTCGTCGGTGGCGTGATCGCATCGACCCGGCCACTCCAGCGCGACCGCCGCTCGGAGTAGCCGCCGGGAGTCCAACGCCACAGGTCCGCGCCAAGGACGGCCCACGGCTTGCCGTCCAGCAGCACGAAGGCTCCATCCGGGAGCCCTTCCAGCCCGGGCTCGTGCAGCCGACCGCGCTCGGCGTGCAGCATCTCGTCGAGCTCGCCGGCACTCGCCGCACCGATGAGCGCGAGGAAGCTGCGGTAATCCGCGTTCCGGCACTCGGCGCAGGGCCGATGCCCGGCGGCCAGGGCGGTCGCGTCGTCGAGGAAGAAGAGGCCCGTGTAGCGGTGCGGTGCCATCGGTCCTCCGGCCCGGTGGCGGCCGCGGAACACGAGCCGGCACGAGATCCAGCGCTTCACCTGCCACTGTCGGCGAATGACCCCGTGCTCGTCGTGCAGGCGGCCGCGGTTGCCGTACACGAGGCCGCGTTCCGGCGTCGCGATCAGCTCGCCCAGCGGCGTCACCCGGTTCCGGAACGGCATCAGGTCGTCAGTACAGCGCGTCAGCGCAGGCTCTGGGCGATCGCCAGGGCTCGTTCGAGGTCGACCGCCGCTTCCAGCCGCAGGGTGACGGGGCCCTGTTGCCAGATCAACGCGCGGCCGGCGGCGACGGGCGGGCCTCCGGGGAGGTAGAGGGCGTGGCGGGCGCCGATCCAGATACCCGGCTCTCCGCGGACCTGGACGTACTCGACGTCCGCCTTGCCGAGCGTGGCCTTCTTGAGAACCTCCGATCCGGCGCCGCTCTCGAATTCGAACAGGAGCAGGCCCGGGTAGCGGAGCCAGTAGCCGCCGTCGCCGGCATAGACCGTCTCGGGAGCTCGGCCGTCCGGACGGAGCAGCCGGAAGCCCGCGGTGTCGGACGGGATCGGCCGGCCGAGCGACCGGTGGCTCGTGAGCGGCGGCAGCTTGTCGACGACGCTCACGGTCGCGCCGCGCACGTGGAAGAACCGCAGCAGCGACGCGCGCGAGCCCGGGACGGCGAGAGCGACGGCGAGTGCGGCGACGCAGGCCGCGACCGCAAAGGCGAGCACGCGCCGACGGCGCCGGCGGCGGTCCAGGCGCGCGACGACCAGGCCGAGGACCGGTGGAGTCGGGGGCAAGTCGAGGTACGCTGCGAGATCGCGGAGCTGGAGCTCGAGGTCCGTCATCCCAGCTCCCCCTGCAGACGCGAAAGCGCTCGGTGCGTCCTCGACTTGACGGTCCCGCGGGCGATCCCGAGCGCGGCTGCCGTCTCTTCCTCAGAGAGTTCGAGGAAGTAGCGGCAGGCCAGCACGTCTCGATCGTCGTCGCGCAGCCGCTCGACCGCGGCCAGGAGCCGTTGCCGTCGCTCGGTTGCGAGCGCGGCCTCTTCCGGGTCGCCGTCCGGCGCAGCGGGCTCGGCCGCCGCACGAAGGATCAACGCGGCGCGCCGTCCCCTGGCGCGGCGGCGATTTCGGGCCTCGTTCGCGACGATGGCCAGCAGCCATGGGCGGAAGGGCTCGCCGCGGCGGAAGCGGCGGAGCGCCCGATGCGCCTTGACGAAGCCGTCCTGTGCGGCCTCCTCGGCGTCGGCCGCGTCCCCGGCGATCATGAACGCCGTGCGGAAGGCGAGCGACTGGTAGGTGAGCACGAGCTCCTCGAAGGCGGCCGGGTCGCCCCGGCACGCCCGCTCGACGAGCATCTCCTCGCCCGGGCGCTGCACAGTTCGATTGTCATCGTTCAGGCGGCGGTTTTCAGCGTCCGAAGCCGCGCAACATCCCGGCGGCGCAGCACGAGCACGAACAGGACGGCGACGGCACAGACACCGGCGAGCGTCCAGCCCCAGGGGAACGCTCCGTCGCCTTCGGCAGGCGGCGACTCCGGCAGGCCGGCGGCGACGAGGGTCACCTTCAGACCGGGCCCCGCGACGAACCAGCCGCCGTGGGTGCGATTGACCCCCCAGAAGCGCTGCTCGGGGCTCATGAACGTCACGGGCGTCTTCGCGTACGGATAGACGTCCTGGACGAGCGTGCTGGTCCCGTGCGGACCGGGCACGCGGTACGTGATGCGATAGCGCGGGCCGAGGTCGCCTGAGGGTCGTGCCCGCTTGGTCGGGTCCGGGACCTGGAGGAACACCTGGGGGAAGAACCCACCGAGCTCGACGAGCGAACCGAGCGGCGTGCCCGTCCCCGATTCGCCCTCACCGTTGATCGGCACTGCGCGGTCGAGACCGGGGCCCGAAAGCGAAGCGGTGGAGGGGCCCTTCGCCGTCGCCGTCGCCGTGGCAACGAGCGCCGCGAGCGCCCCGACGGTCGAGAGCAGGAGGAGCTTGCGCATGTGGCTTCCTTTCGTCGACACCTTCTCCCTCCGTACACCGGCCGGGGCGGCGCGGTTCCCCGCGCAGGATCAGATCGCGAGGACGATCTTGCCGAGCTGCTTGCCCGCCTCGAGCCGCTCGTGCGCCGCGCGGACCTCCTCGAGCGGGAGGACCGAGTCGACGACCGGCACCGCGCGGCCGCTCGCCACGAGCTCGTAGGCGCCGGCGAAGTCCTCGCCGGTCCCCATCGTGGAGCCGAGGATCGAGAGTTGCTTCCACCAGATCCGGTGCAGCGCCGCCGGCGGGTTCGGCCCGGATGTCGCCCCGCACACGGTGATCCGGCCCCCGGGAGCGGCGACCTGGAGGGATGTCGCCCACGTCGCCTCGCCGACGTTCTCGATGACGACGTCGATGCCGCTCCCGTCGGTCGCCTCCTGCACCGCCGCCTTCACGTCTCCGGTCGCGTGGTTCACGGTCGCGTCCGCGCCGAGCTCACGGGCGCGTTCGAGCTTCGCGTCGCTCGAGGAGGTCACGACCACGCGCGCCCCGAGCGCCTTCGCGATCGCCAGGGCCGCGGTCGAGACGCCGCCGCCGATGCCCCACGCGAGCACCCACTCACCCTCACGCAGGCCCGCGCGCGTCACGAGCATCCGGTACGCCGTCTCGAACACGAGCGGGAAGGCTGCGGCCTCCTCGAAGCTCAGCCCGTCCGGGATGGGGTGGACGTTCGTCGCAGGCAGCGCGATGAGCTCGGCGTTCGTGCCGTCGCCGTGCTCCCCGATCACGTGGATCCGGCCGCCGCCCGTCTCGATCCCGGGATTGAGGACGACACGCTCGCCCAGCTCGAAGCCGGTCACGCCGTCGCCGAGCGCCTCGACGACGCCCGCGCCGTCGGCGCCGAGGATGCGCGGCTTCGGCACGGACGGCAGTCCCTTGCGAATCCAGACGTCGAGATGGTTCAGCGCCGAGGCGCGGAGACGGACGAGCACCTCGCCCGGCCCCGGCTCGGGATCCGGCGCCTCCTCGACCACGAGCACCTCCGGCCCGCCGTCCTCGTGGATCCGAACCGCGCGCACCGGGGCAGACTATCCGTGTGACCCGAGGCGAACTGCAGGCCCTGGCCGACGAGCTCGGCCTCGACGCGATCGGCGCCGCGCCGGCCGGGCCGTACCACGGCACCGAGCGCGACATCCGAGAACGAAAGGCGCGCGGTCTCTTCGCCGACATGCGCTTCACGATGGCGCGGCCCGAGGAGTCGTGCCATCCCGAGACGCTCCTGCCCGGCGCTCGCACGGTGATCTCGGCGGCGCTCTGCTACTGGCTCCCCGAGCCCGAGCGGCCGGCAGGCCACGGCCGGTTGCCGCGCTACACGTGGTTCGACGCCTACGCGCAGCTGCGCGAGGGGCTCGACGAGCTCGGCCGGAGGCTCGGCGGGACCTACCGCGTCCTCGTCGACGCGAACCAGCACGTCGACCGCGAGGCAGCTGCGCGCAGCGGCGTCGGTTTCTACGGCAAGAACACGCTCGTGATCACCCGCCGGCACGGCTCCTGGGTCGTGCTCGGGACGCTCGTCTCCGACGTCGAGCTCGAGCCGACGCCGCCGCTCGGTCTCGACTGCGGCGAGTGCCGCCTCTGCATCGATGCCTGCCCGACCGGCGCGCTCGACGAGCCGGGAACCCTCGATTCGACGCGCTGCCTTTCCTACTGGACACAGGCTCCCGCGCCGCCGCCGTCGGAGTACCGCGCCGAGCTGGGCGCGCAGGTCTACGGGTGCGACATCTGCCAGGACGTCTGCCCGTGGAACCGCGGCGTCGAGAAGCGGCGGGCCGGCGAGCCGCTTCCCGCCGATGCGACGCCGCACGTCTCGCTCGTGGACTGGCTGCGCAGCGACCCTGACGAGCTGCGGAGCCGCTTCGAGCGGCTCTACGTGCCGCGCAACGACGGCCGGCGGCTCCGGCTCAACGCGCTGGTCGCTGCAGGCAACGTGGGCGGCGACGGCGAACGGGACGCGGTGTCCGCCTATCTCGACGACCCGGACGAGGGAACCCGCGACGTCGCCGCGTGGGCGCTGGCCCGGCTGGAGGAACGGGATGCTTAGCCGCCCGGGCCGCTGGCTCGTCCTGCTGCGGGCGGCTCTCGTGGTCGCCGGCGCGATCGCCGTCGCCCTGACGGACTTCCCGCCTTCGTACCTGCCGTGGGCCTGGGGGGTCGTCGGGTTTTTCGCCGCAGTCACCGTCTTCTCGGCCATGCTCTCCCTGGTCGAGCTCGAGCCGGTGGCCCGCGTGCGCGCGCGAGTGCTGCTGCTCGCCCTTGACGCCTTCGTCGCGATCGGCTTCATCTCGGTCTTCTCGTTCGAGGCTGGCCAGCCGTGGCGGGCGCTCTATCTGATCCCGATCGCGGCCGCCGCCCTCCGCTTCGGACTCGTGGGCGGGGCCGTCGCCGGCGCCGTGATGACCGGCGCCACGATCGTGATCGACGCGCTCGGCCCGGGACTGCAGTGGCGCACGGCGTTCGCGCGCGTGCTGGTGGGTGTGCTGTCCGGTCTCGTCATCGGGCGTCTTCGCGACACCCTCAACGCCGAGCGGAGCCGCGCGGAGTCGCGGGCGGCCGAGGCGGAGCGGCTGCGCGACGAGCTCGGCCACCGCGTCGACGTCCTCGACACGGCCAACCGCTGCGCACGCGCTCTCGGCTCGTCGCTCGTGCTCGACGAGGCGTTCGGCGCGTTCATCCGGGAGCTGCGAGGCCTCGTCCCCTTCGAACGTACGGCGATCGTGCTCGTGGAAGGCGACACCGCGACCACGATGGCCACGGCAGGCCGCGGAGCCGGTGAGATCTTCCCGCCCGGGAACAGCGACCCGATCGAGGGCTCCCTGCTCGAACGGGTGCTCGAGGGCAAGATCGTCGTGCGGCGCGACCTCACCGCGCGGGACGCCCCGGCCGACGAGCAGCTGCTCGCCCTCGGCCTCCGCAGCGAGCTCGTCGCGCCGCTTCTGCTCGGCGCGCGGACGATCGGGATGCTCAGCCTCTCGCGGGAGCGCCCCGACGCCTTCAGCGACGACGAGGTGGAGCTCGTCGCCCTCCTCGGACGTCTGGTCGCGACCGCGGTGCAGAACATCCGCGCCTACGAGGCGGAGCGGAGACGCGTCGAGGAGCTGGCGCGTCTTTCGCAGCTCCGCGCCGACTTCGTCTCGCTCGTGTCACACGAGCTGCGCAGCCCCATGGCGGCCGTGATCGGCGCGGCCCGGACGCTGCAGGACCGCTGGCGGATGCTCACCGCTTCGCAGCGCGAGTCGTTCCTCGCGCTGATCGGCGACGAGACGGCGCGGCTCGCCGAGCTCGTGGGCGACGTCCTCGACACCTCGCGGATCGAGGCCGGGACGTTCAGCTACCGCTTCGAGGAGCTCGACCTCGGCCGCGTTGTCGACGAGGCCGTGGAAGCAGCGGTGCTCGCGCAGCAGGACGTGCCGGTCGTCGCCTCCGTCCGCGGTGCGCTGCCGGCGATCCGCGGCGACCGCGCGCGGCTCCGCCAGGTGCTCGGCAACCTGATCGAGAACGCGGTGAAGTACTCGCCGGAGGGCGGGGAGGTGCGCGTTTCCGCGAGCGCGTCGAACGGCGCCGTGCGGATCGCGGTGCATGACAGTGGCCCGGGGATCCCCCCCGACCAGCAGACCCGCATCTTCGAGAAGTTCGGCCGGGTGGACGTCCCGGGCGCCTCGAAGCCGGGCACGGGCCTCGGCCTCTTCATCGCGCGCTCGATCGCCGAGGCACACGGCGGCTCGCTCGACGTCAGTTCCGACGCCGAGCCAGGGGCGACCTTCACGCTCAGCTTGCCCGTCGGGGGCTAGTCGCTGCGATTGCGTCGTCCGGCCCCTTCGGCGGCCGCGTAGAGAGCCCGGACAGTGCCTGTTTACTTCTGGTCGCCCGGGTTGACAACAGCAGGGTGTCCCAGATTCCGGACTCCATCGTCTTGCGACGCGACCGCGACTTGGAGTCCCGGCGGAACGACATCTGGGTCCGGCGCGGCCTTTTCGCGCTCGTCTGCGCAGTGCCTCTGCTGGCCCTCGCCAACGTCTTCGGCCAGCGCCCGGACAGCTCCACTGGAACGGCCGCGGCGGCGCAACTGTCCGTCTCGTCCCCGTCGCACCTGCGCGGTGGGCTGCTGTATCAGGCGCAATTCCGAATCACCGCGCGGAAGAGGCTCGCTCAGGCCGCACTCGTTCTCGACCGGGGCTGGCTCGAGGGCCTGACCATCAACACGATGGAGCCGGCTCCAGCCGGCGAAACGAGCCAGGAGGGCAAGCTCGGACTCGACCTCGGACCGATCGGGCGGGGGCAGTCGTACGTGCTCTACGTCTCGTTTCAGGTCAACCCGACCACTGTGGGCCGCCAGTCCCAGAACGTCACGCTCTACGACGGCAAACGAGCCCTGGTCACCCTCCATCGCACGATCACGGTGTTCCCCTAGATGGACATCGTGCTCCGTGCGGTCGTCCTGTACGCGTTCGTCGTGTTCCTGATGCGCGTGATGGGCCG
>JAICLM010000262.1 GCA_025927435.1 Thermoleophilia bacterium
ACTCCGCGCTCGCGGAGCGTCGCGGCTGCCGCCTCCACGTCGTCCACCGTGAAGCCGAGCTGGTCGTGGGCGCCGGACGGCGAGCCGCTCGAGGGGAAGACGAGGAACGCGGAGCCGCCGCACTCGTAGAAGAGATGCCCATGGTTCTCGCGCACCGGCTCGAACCCGAGCACGTCGCGGTAGAAGGCGCGGGCGCGCTCGACGTCCCGCGCGGGCAGCTTCGCGTACGAGCTGCGGAACAAATCGGTCATGTATCCCCCCTCGTCCGGTGGTCCTCGGCAGCCGCGATCTTACGCAGGTCGTCCGGCTCGTTGACGTTCGCGAGCAGTCGCTCCTCGAGCTCGATGCGCGCAGTGTCGAGACCGTCGAGAACCGCGCCGAGGCGGCGCTCGCCTGTCTCGAACGCGGGCACCGCGCGCCGCGCGACGGCGCACGGCAACGGCCCGGCCTGCGCGACCGCCGCGTCCCGGCAGGCCCGCGCGAGCTTACGCAATGCGTCGGCGCTCAGGAGGGGCATGTCCACGGGGACGACGACGGCCAGCTCGTGAGCCGCCGCGCGCAGGCCGACGCCGATCGCGGCCACCGGCCCGGTGCCGGGGTCGGCCAGGCCGTCGCCTCCGACGACTATCCGCTCGGCGCAGACCAGGCCCAGCAACCGCCACGCCCGCTCCGCGAGCGTCTCCCCCTCGAGCTCGGCGAGCTCCTTCGGCGACCCGAAGCGGCTGCTTGCACCGCCGACGAGCAGGATCCCGCTCAGCTCTTGATCCGCCACGGCTCCGTGTAGACGTTGACGGAGCCGCCGCGGACGAACCCGCAGAGCGTGATGCCGCGGTCGCCCGCGAGCTCGACCGAGAGGCTCGAGGGAGCGCCGACCGCGACCAGCACGGGGCAGCCGGCGACCGCAGCCTTCTGCACGAGCTCGAAGGAGAGCCGGCCGCTGACGCAGAGCACATGCTCCGCAAGCGGCAGCAGCTCCTCGCGGAACGCCCAGCCGACGACCTTGTCCAGTGCGTTGTGCCGGCCGACGTCCTCGCGCACGCACAGCGGCTCGCCGGCGGGCGAGAAGAGCCCCGTCGCGTGCAGGCCGCCCGTGGCGGCGAAGGCCGCCTGCGACTCGCACAGCCGCTCCGGCAGCGACGCGACGAGCGGCAGCGGCAGCGTCAGCCCGGACTCGACGCGGGGCGCCTCGACGGCGACCGCCTCGAGCGCACCCTTGCCGCAGACCCCACACGACGACGAGGTGTAGAAGCTGCGCTGCAGGCGCGCCGGATCGAAGCCGGGCGCGTCGACGTCGATCGTGTTCGCGGCGAGATCGGCGGGCAGCCGCGCCTCACCTGGCCGCAAGCCCTCGGAGAGGCAGAAGCCGAGCGCGAGCTCTTCGTCGTGCCCGGGCGTCCGCATCGTCACGGCGACCGGCTGCCCGCCGATCCGGATCTCGAGCGGCTCCTCGACGGCGACGCGGTCGGCCTCCGTCGTGCCCGCCGGAAGCCGGAGGACGTCGACCGCGGCGGCCGAGTAGGGCGGCGCGTCCATCAGGGACGCAGCGTAACCCCGCGACTCAGGCTTCTTCGGCGTCTGCGGCGTCGAGCGGTGCGCCGGCGGCCGCGCGGGTGGTCACGAGGTGGTCGAAGACGACGCGGTAGCCGGTGAGAGCCGCAGCCACGTCGCCGGGCGAGACGTCTTCGGCGCCGCGTTCCACCGCCTGCACCGTCTCGTGCGCGGCGAGGTACTCGGCGACGATCTCGCGTTCATCGCCCTCGGCGACCATGGGATCCGTCAGCTCGTAACCGCTTTCCTCGAGCATCCGCGTGACGAGCCGGTCGAGCTCGGGAAGCGCATGGGCGGGGTCGGTGCGGAGGTCGTCCTCGAGCGCCTGCCACTCGCTCTCCCACTCGTGCCGGTTCAGGCCGGGGTCGTACATGCCGGGGTCCTGCGCGGGGTGCGGCGACTTCAAACGCGATCTCATACGATCGGCCGGTGAGGGCGCTGGTGGTCGGGTCGGGAGGTCGGGAGCATGCGCTCGCCTGGTCTCTTTCCCGTAGCGGCGACCTCGAGCAGCTGCACGCCGCTCCCGGCAACCCCGGAATTGCGGCGCTCGCCCACTGCCATCCCGTGCGCGCCGACGACCACGCGGCCCTCGTCTCGCTCGCCTGCGAGCTCCGGATCGACCTCGTCGTCGTCGGGCCCGAGGCGCCGCTCGTCGCGGGGCTCGCCGACGAGCTGCGGCATCGCGGCATCACCGTTTTCGGCCCGAGCGCCGCAGCCGCGCGGATCGAAGGCTCGAAGTCGTTCGCGAAGGACGTGATGGACGCGGCCGGCGTCCCGACCGCCCGGACACTCCCTGTCGCGCAGACGCCCTGCGTCCTCAAGCTCGACGGGCTCGCGGCGGGCAAGGGCGTCTGGGTCTGCCGCAGCCAGGACGAGCTCGACTCCGCGCTCCAGGTCGCGCAGGCGTTCGAGCAGCCCTTCCACGTCGAGGAGCTCCTCGAAGGCCCGGAGCTTTCGCTGTTCGCCCTCGCCGCCGGGGAGGCCGCGGTGGCCTTCCCGCCGGCCCGCGACTACAAGCGGATCGCGGACGGGGACGCCGGCCCGAACACGGGCGGCATGGGCTCTTTCTCGCCCCTGCCCGACGTCCCCGACGAGGATGCGGCCGAGATCCTCGAGACGGTGCACCTGCCGGTGCTCCGCGAGCTCGCGCGACGCAGCTCGCCCTTCCAGGGACTGCTCTACGCCGGGCTGATGCGAACGGACGACGGGCTCCGCGTGATCGAGTTCAACTGCCGCTTCGGCGACCC
>JAICLM010000220.1 GCA_025927435.1 Thermoleophilia bacterium
GACCTCGCCATCCGCTGCTCCGCCCGAGGCTGGAGGTGCCGGCTGGCCCCGACGGCCGTCGCGATCCACGCGCACTCGGGGACGCTGGGCGAAGGGTCGCCGGCGAAGAATCGACTGACTGCCTGGGGACGCGGGTACATCACCGGAAAGTACCGCCTCCATCGACGACCGCATCTCTTTCTCTGGGCAACAGCCGGGGAAGCAGTCATGACGATCGGGAAGATCGCCCTCGACCGCGACGTGTGGAGCGCGAGATCGTTTGCGGCGGGCTTCCGGGCCGGGCTTCGACGACCCGCCGAGCCCTTCCCCCGGCTGCCTGCCGGCCCCGCGACTCTCTCGCCGTTCTGCGGGTTCCGCCGACGGCTGACCCGCCGCTTCAAGCTCGATCCGCGGCCGCGGACGGCCGCGGGATGAACGAAATCCGCGCTATACAGGAGCCCGTGACGAGCACGTCCACGGGATACGCGGTGGAGCGCACCGAACTCGGGGCCCGGCGCGAGAGCACGGGGCGCGCCGCCCTCCGCCATGCCGTGCTGGCGCTGACGATCGCCTGCCTCGTCGCCCTGGCGCTGCTGAACGCCGCGGGCGATGCGTCGGGCAGCGCCCCTGCCGCGCTGCGCGCGCTCTTCGCCGTCGCGTTCGTGGCCCTGACGATCCTCGACTTCCGCGCGAGCGTCGGGATCGCGATCTTCGAGTTGGTCCTCGGAGGAGCCGGCGGGCGCTTCACCGACTACGGCGGCGGCCTCACCGGGCGCATCTTCATGGACGGTGTCGTGATCGTTCGAGCGCTCGGGCTGACGATCGCCGACTGGCGACGGGGTCGCTCCCCCCTGCTCGGCCGCTACGGCGCACACGCACTTGCGCTCGCGATCCTGATTCCGGCCATCTGGATACCTCTCGGCCTGCTCGACGGCAACGGCCGGCACAACGCCGTGGCCGACGGCAACGGATTCCTCTTCTTCGCCTTCGTTCTCGTGATCGTGACCCTCTTGAGGGCCGGCGAAGGCGCCTGGTTCCGGAGACTGTTCTTCGCGGCCTGCGCGGTGAACGCGATCGCCTATTTCGCCCTGATCGTCCTCACAGCATCCGGCGCAGTCGACCTCCACAGTGTCCGCGAGTGGCTGAACGTCCGGCTCCAGATGGGCGGTGTGATCGGCTACATGCCGAACGGCGACTTTCGGCTGTTCACGGCGGGGAGCCTCTTCGTTCAGGTCGGACTCGTCCTGACGGCGCAGCGACTCCTCGTCCGCCCACGAAGCCTGGGACTCTGGCTGCTCGGCCTGATTCTCACCGTCGATCTCATCGCCACGTATACGCGCGGGCTCTGGCTCAGCACGGTCGTCAGCGTGCTCCTTCTGCTCGCGCTCGAAGTCCGGAGCACTCGACAGCTGGGCCTGGCCCTGGGGATCCCGGTTGCCGCCGGTGCACTCGCGCTCGCGGTCACTCCTCTCTGGGGGTTCTCGCTCTACGGGTACGTCTTCGACCGCGCTGCCAGCATCACGACCACGAGCGCGAAGTTCGTCGGCCGAGTCACAAATCCCGGCTTCGAGACGTCCACACGAGGATGGGGCGTGAACGGCCTCCGGTCGCTGCACGTGCGACGAGCGGCGGCAGCGGCACGTTCCGGCACGCACGGCCTCCAGCTGTCCAATTCCGTCCCGCACCAGGACGCCTACGTCTTCCAGAACCTCGCGGTCAAGCGGCGAACGGATTACGAGGTGAGCGCCTGGGTGAACGCGCGGGCGCTACGTCAGCCCGCGGCCGGCGAGCGAGGCCTCCTCGTCTGGGATGCGTCGGCCGGGCGCCTGTACACGGTTCCGTTGACGCATGACACGAGGGGTTGGAAGCACCTGTCGTTCAGGTTCCCGACCCGTGCGCACAACGGCGACATCCAGATCAGGCTGTACGCACCCGAGGGGCGGGTTTTCTGGGACGAGGTCCGCCTCGGCGCACGCGGCCCCGCCGGTGCGGGCGCCCGAGCAGCAGGGAGCGGGGTGCGCGTGAACTCCGTCTCGGAGAGCTCGGCAACTCAGACGATGGCGCTCGCCGGGACCGGCGAGCACGGAGGCGACGCCGCAGGCGCGGCATCGAATTCCTACAAAATCGCCGAAGCGAAGGCGCTCTGGCGCTACATCAAGGCGCGGCCGATCTACGGCTTCGGCTTCGGCAAGGTCGCCACCGACTTCTCCAAGGGCTACTCGTACGAGCTCTCGTATCTCGATCTCATGCTCAAGGCCGGAATCATCGGACTGCTTCTCTTCCTCTCGTTCCCGCTCAGGTTGATCTTCGACGCGCTGCGGCTGCGTCTCCCGGTCCGCGCATCGCCCGACCGCGCCCCGGCACTCGGCGCGGCTGGAGTGGTCGTGGGCGTGGTCGGCGGCATCCTGCTGGCCGGTGCCACGAACCCCTATCTGTTCGCTGCGTTCGGGCTCGTCTCGATTGTCGCGATGGTGGCGTGGCTCGAGGAGGCCGCCGGGCGAATGCGAGGGTGAGCCTTCAATTCCGGATCGGCTCTGCTGCGGCGACCAACCGAAGGAGCCTCAGACCCAGGTTTCCGTATTCGTACGTCTCGAGATCGAACTCCTCCCTCGGCTCGTACCTCGCACCTTCGCCGGCCCATCGGGCGACGTACGCGTCGAGTGCCGATGCGAGCGACTCGGCCCCGACGGGTTCGGCGACGGTGTGTCCGCCCGCCTCGCGCAGCAGTCCCGCAGCGACCCCGTCCGCTTCGGTCACCGCGAAGATCGGTCTGCGCGCGGCGAGGTACTCGAAGACCTTCGCGGTCGTCGCACCGGCGCCACCCGGGATGAGCAGGAGACCGTCGGCAGCCTGCTGAAGGCCCAGAGCGCGCGCCCGCGGCAGCAAGCCGAGCACCCGCACGACGTGGCGAAGCTCGCCTCGCGTCAGGACCTCGCGCTCGCTGTCGCTGATCGGTCCCGCGACGACGAGCTCGAAACGCGAGGCGAATCCCGGGTCCCCGGCGACGAGGAGTTCGAGGGCGTCGAGGAACATCTGCGCGTGCCTGCCGCGGTTGACGACCGGCTGCTCGTCGACGTCGATCGCGAACAACCCCGTGTAGACGAGCGAGAAGCGGGCGGCGTCGAGGGTCGCCCGCTCGTCCGAGGCGTCGGCGAGGACGGCCCGGTCGTATCCGTTGGAGACCGTGTACGCCGGCACCCCGTGACGCTGGGCGACGTCGTCCGCGATTGCGTCGTTCACTGCGGTGACGATCGTCGAACGGCGCGCGACGGCTCGCTCCAGCACACGGTCGATCGCGCGAAGCGGCGCGGGGTGGCGCACGTCCCTCAACCAGCCGTCCCGGTAATCGGCCACCCAGCGAATTCCGAAGGCGCTCGCCACGAGTCCGAGGAGATGAGTGGACTCGGGGCCCGACGTCGTGACGATGACGTCCGGGGGATCGGTCCGGATCAGCTTGAGGAGCTGTACGAGGGCCTGCGGGAACCACGAGACCGCGGTGGGATCGGGGGCGATGTAGTTCGCCCACCACCGAGGCTTGGCCCGAGCCTCGAGCGCTCCTTCCCGGTAGCCGACAAGGGTCCCGTACTGCGTCCGGAAACGGGTGCGCAGGTCGCCCGCTCGGATGATCCTTTGTGCGCCGTCGTCCTCGTACGCGCCGGAGATCCGGCTCGTCAGGACGGTGGTACGGATGCCGGCGGCCTCGAACGCGCGCCGAAGCCCTGCAGGTCTGTGCGCCGGGACTGCATTGCACGGCGGGTAGAGGTACGCGGCCA
>JAICLM010000203.1 GCA_025927435.1 Thermoleophilia bacterium
ATCGCCACTGCGCTCGTCGGCTACGGCGTCGCGTACAGCACGGGCGTGGCGTACGGCTTCGGCCTGCAGGCGATCGAAGCGTCTGTCGGCATAGGCGTCGGGTTGCTCTTCCTCGCTCGCGAGGGGCTCTCGTTCGCAATGCTGCGGGTGATGCCCACGGCGGACCAGGCCGAGCTTCCTGCCGAGGAGGAGGCGGAGAATCCGGACCGGGCCGCCGCCAAGCGCGCGGCCGCGGGCTAGGCGGTGTCGTTCGTCGGCCGCGACTGCTCGGCGCGCCGGGCGAGCTCCTCGACCCGGCCCTCGGCCGCGTCGAGCTTGGCCTTGCAGAAGGCGTAAAGCGACTCGCCTCGTTCCCACAACTTCAGTGCCTCGTCGAGCGGCGCCTGCCCGCGCTCGAGCCGTTCCACGATCTGCTCGAGCTCGGCCTGCGCCTGCTCGAAGGTCGGTTCCGCGCGCTCGGTCACGAGCTCACCTCCTCGACGCGCGCGCCGAAGCCGCCGTCGGCGAGCGTGACGTCCACGCGTCCACCTGTGGAGACGTCGGAGACGGTAGTCACGACGTCGCCGGAGTCCGTCCGGACGATTGCGTACCCTCGCTCCAGTGTTTGCACAGGTGACAACGCAGCGAGCTTCGCGGCGCTGTTCCCGAGCGCCGCCCGCTTCCGCTCGACCGCAAGCGCCGGCGCCAGCCGCAGTCGCTCGTGCGCGCGTTCGAGCCGCCGGCCCTCTCGCTCGAGGACCACGCGCGGTCGAGCACGGAGCCGCTCGATCGAACGAGTGAGCCGCTGTCGGTCCTGTTCGAGCGAGCGCCGGACGGTGCGGGCCAGTGCACCCCGGGCGCGGTCGAGCCTGCCGTACAACTCAGCCAGCTCCGGCACGACGAGCTTTCCCGCAGCCGTGGGGGTCGAGGCTCGGACGTCGGCGGCGAGGTCGCAGAGCGGGGTGTCCTGCTCGTGCCCGACGGCTGAGACAACCGGGACGGGACACTCGGCCACCGCCCTGACGACGCGTTCGTCGCTAAAGGGGAGGAGATCCTCGAAGCTGCCTCCGCCGCGGGTCAGGACGACGACGTCGACGTCCGGGTACTCGCAGAGAGCGCCGATCGCCGCCACGATCTCCGCCGCGGCACGCGGGCCCTGCACGTACGTCTCCGCGACGAGCACCGAGGCCGGCGGGAATCGGGAACGGATCGTCGTCACGACGTCGCGCTTCGCCGCCGCGTCGTTCCCGGTCACGATGCCGATCCGTCGAGGGAGGAACGGGAGCGGGCGCTTGCGGTCCTCGGCGAAGAGCCCCTCTGCGGCAAGGGCCGTCTTGAGCCGCTCGAGCGAGGCGAGGTGGGCGCCGGCGCCGAAGCGCTCGATCGTGAGCGCGCGAAGCTTGAATTCGCCCCGCTGCTCGTACAGCTCCGGCCGCCCGAACACGTGCACCCGCTCGCCGTCCGACAGGTCGAGCCGCAGCGCGTCGAACCTCCCGCGCGCCATCGCCACGCCGACGCAGGAGCCGTCGGCCGGATCCTTGAGCGTGAAGTACACCGTCGCCCACCGCTCGTGGCGGCGGAGCTCGGTTATCTCGCCTTCGACCCAGACGCTCGGCAGGCGCGACAGCCACTGCCCGACCCCGCGATTGAACGCGGCGACGGAATAGACGGTCCGGTCGTCGTACGGCAGCGCCTCGACCTTGGCCACGGGCGCAGCGTAGTCGCGCGGGTGTGCGGAGCTCGTTACAGAAGAATCTCGGCTGCCGTCTCGGGCTGGCAGCCGCGGCTGAGCATCTCGCACGCGACGTGGAGGTCGGCCTCGCTGACGGCGAGGCGCTCGGCGATCGAGAGCGGGTAGCCGGCCTCGATCAGGATGTGGAGGCGCCAGCTCTCCACTTTCGACCGCTCGTCGAAGAGGGGCTCGAGGATGGGGGTTGTCGTCTCGCTCATGGCCACACCAGGTTCGTGCTGCTACCGACGAACCCTCCTGGGCGTTGTTAGGACAACTTTTTGTAAGGAGGGCTAGGCGCCGCGGACGGTCGCGGCCGAGCCATAGCGCCGCATGAGCTCCTGCATCCGCGCCTCGAGCACGCCGCGCTCCGCCTCGACGTCGGCGCGGAGCTCCTCGATCCGGTGCCGCATCTCGCTCTCGAGCTCGCTGAGGCGCTGATCGTGCGCTGCGACGAGCTCCTCGTGACGCCGCTCGAGATCCTTGCCGACGTTGGAGACGCGGTGCTCGAGTCGTTGCGCGCCTGCGTCCCCGACGTGCGCCAGCCGTTCGGCCAGCACGGTCTCGGCTTCCCGGGAGAAGGTGTCCACCGCGCGCTCGAGCTCGCGGGCGAGGCGCTTCGCGGCGTCCTCGCGCGAGGTCTTGACGAGTTGCGCGAATCTCTGGGCGGCCTCGTCCGCATGGGATGCCACTGCGCGGTCGACGGCGCGCTCGAGCTGCTCGATCTGCCGGCGGGAGACGTCCTCGAAGCCGGCACGCACGCGCTGCACGGCGTCGACCTCCTCTCGCTGTGTCTGCTCGGTCAACTCACGCTCCCGGCGGGCCATCCGCTCCTCGAGCTCGTGGAGCGCCCGGCGGCGCTCCGCCGCGTGCACGTCGAGCTCGCTGCGCACGAGGCCGAGCGCCTCGTCGAGCGTGCGGTTGAGCTCGGTGCGCAACCGCGCCACTCCCGCGCGCTGCTCCTCGCTTTCGGCCGACAGACGCTCGGCGTCGGCGGTGAGCCGCAGCTCGATCTCGCGCAGCACCTGCTGCTGCCGCTGTTCGAGCTCCGAGATCCGCGTCTTCGTTGCCTCGGCGGTCCGGTCGAGATCCTGAGCCCAACCCGCGAGCCGTTGCTCGACCTGCGCCTGAATCTGGTTCAGCTTGTCGCCGAGCGCAGCCGTCGCGTCGTGCTCCCACTGGGAGACCAGCGTCCGCCGCTCTTCCGCGATCTGCCGCTCCTGCTCCTCGAGCAGTGACCGTGAGTCGGCGCGCGCGCGGGCGAGCGTCAGCTGGAGCTCCTTCCCGAGGGCTGTCTTCTCCCGCTCGACGGCGGCGAGCAGGTCCGCCTGGGTTTCGGACAACCTGGCGTCCATCGCACCGACGCGGGTCAGCGCGCGGGACAGAAGGACGGCGGCTCCGGCGGCAAGCGTGCAGGCTGTAAGGCCGGCCGCGGCCACGGCCAGCGGGCGGTCGTGACGCAGGGCGAACGCGACCCACACGCCGACGGCGGCCGCCGCTTCGAGCACGGTGGCGGCCACGAGGGCGCGGGTCGGGGCGCGATGCAGCGCCGCACCGGCGAGCGCGAGCGCGGCGAGCACGACGCCGCCGGCGAAGATGAGGTCGCAGATCGTGGTCAGCGCCATCGCCTGAGTGTAGAGCTACCCCGCCCGGAACAGGAGGAGCGCGACGGCGATGAGCACGGTCGCCGCAACGAGGGCCTTCAGCGCCGCTTCGGGCTCGGACGCGAGCGCGTCCGCGTCGAGCCGCTGCGTCGTTCCGTCGTCGATCTGCATCGTCCCCTCGACCGAGACGACCCGTCGCCGGACGAGCCGCACGGGAGTCGACAGCCGGCGCTGCGCCCAGCTCGTGGCGAAGGCGTAGCCCGCCCCGGCGAAGGCGGCGGCGCGCAGCGTCTCGGCCGAGGCGAAGTACGCCGTCAGCACCGGGAAAGCTCCCCAGGCCGCCGGGAACCAGAGCCCGCCGTGGAACTTCCCGCCGAACAGCTCGAGGTTGTACGCGACCACGAGAAACGCGCCGACGGCCACGAAGACGAGCAGCCAGAGCGTCCGGGACATGGCGACGGCCACGCCGATCGCGGCGGCGGCGGAGATGGAGACCGCGGCAAGGGCGGCGAGTATCGGTGGCGAGATCCGGGTCTGGAGCGGCCGGTCGCGCAACTCGTCGAGCGCGTGGGCTCCGACCCCCATCGCGAGCGCGAAGGCGAGCGTGGTCCACCCGAGCAGAGTCCAATCCATCCGCGGTGCGAGCGCGGCCCCGACCGCGACGTACGAGAGATGCCAGAGCGTGTACGGGGGATGGAGCAGCGTCACGTAGTCGCGCCAGCCGCCCGGACGGAGCGCGTAGAAGGCGGGCCGCGGCCGCGCGGCCGTCATGTCCGCTTCCCCCAGACGACGATCCCGCCGCCGAGGCTCATGCGCCGCGTCTCGACCTCCGCGAGCCCGGCGCCGCGCCACGCGGCGACGAGCCGCTCCTCCGGCCACTCGCGCCAGAAGTCGCGGATGCTCGG
>JAICLM010000198.1 GCA_025927435.1 Thermoleophilia bacterium
GCCGGCACGAGCGAGCGCGAGGGCGCGATCGGCGTCTGCGCGGGCGCGCGGGAAGTCGTCCCACGCGCTGAGAGCCCCGTAGCCGCGTAGAGCCAGCAGCCTCGCGGTCGGCGCGTCGTCCTGCTCGCCGAGCTCCTGCAGTAGGTTGTCGGCGAGCTCCTCCGTGGCCGAGAACCGCGCCTGGGCGCGCAGGAGGCGCGCCAGGGCGCAGGCCGCGTCGGCAGTTCCGGAGCGCGGAGCGTCGGGTCCGAGGCTCCGGTAGGCGTCGAGCGACTCCTCGAGCAGTGGCAGTGCCTCGTCGACGCCAACCGCGCTGGCCGTCGCCTCTCCCAGCAGCTGGAGGCGCCGCGCACGCGCGGCCCCCTCGGCGTCGGTCAGCTCGAGCGCGCGGCCCGCCAGGTCGCGGGCGCTCGCCCAGGCCGCGAAGCCGATCGCGACACGTGCAGCAGTCTCGAACCAGTCGGCCGTCCGCGCGGTGAGCTCGCCGCGCTCCATCCCCCCTATGTCGCGGGCCAGCGCGGGAGCGGCAGCGAGCGCTGCGGCGTAGTGCCGGCCGATCACCTCGGCGAGCGCCGGCCGCGACTGCTCGGGTCGAGCAGCGAGCCAGTCCGCGAGCCGCACGTGCAGGCGCGCCCGCTCCGCCCGGGCGAGGCTCGCATAGCCGGCGTCCCGGAGGAGTGCATGCCGGTACGAATGGCTCGGCCCGAGCAGCAGGTCCTCGTCGGACTCGGAGACGAGCGCACGGCGCACGAGTGTGTCGAGCGCGGCCTCGGGCTCCTCCACCTCGAGTACGGACAGCGCCGGCCGCGGGAAGCGGCGACCCGCGACGGCAGCGCGCCTCGCCGCGGCGCGAGCCGGCGGCGGCAGGTCGTCGAGCTGTGCGGCGTAGATCGCCTGCACCGTCAGCGGCAGCTCCACCTCGTCGGCGGGTGCCGCAAGTCGCCAGCCACCGTCGCTTGCGACGAGGATCCCGACACCGGCCCACGTCCGCAGCAGCTCCTCGACGAAGAGCGGATTGCCGGCCGATCGCTCGGCGACGCGCTCGACCAGCTCTGCGGGCAGGGCCTCGCCGACGAGCTCGCGCACGAGCTCTTCCGTCTCTCGCGGCGGCAGCAGCGACAGGTCGAGCCGCTCTCCGCCTCCCACCCACTCCGGCCGCTCGTCGAGCAGCACAGGCCGCGCGCTCGCCACGACGAGGCGTCCCGCGGTCCTCGGTGAGGATCCGGCGAGCTCCAGGAACGCGAGGAAGTCGGGCGAAGCCCAGTGGACGTCCTCGACCAGCCACAGCGCCGCTCGCTCGCCGGCGATTGCGTCGAGCCCCTCGAGCCAGGCTGTGAAGAGCTGCTCGCGTTCGGCGGCGGCATGTGCGTCGGCGGTGCCCACAGCGTCGAGGAGCTCCGCGACCACGGCCGCCCGCGCCTCGGAGGCGCCGGCCCTGCGGGCGAGGGTCTCGAGCGCGCCCTCGTCCCGGTTCGCCCCGACGAGCTGACCTACCGGCTCGAACGGAGAGAGCAGGTCCGGCCGTAGGCGGGCTCGGAGGACGGCGGCGTCGGATGCGGCGGCGGCGAGCTCGTCCAGGAGGCGCGTCTTGCCGACACCCGGGGGTGCGATCACCGTCGTGCGGCCGGTCGAGCCGACGAGCGAACGCAAGTGTGCGATCTCGTCCTCGCGTCCAAGGGTCGGCGCCCGCAGCCCGCCGAGCGCCCGCTCTCTCGATCGCTCGGCGTGAATGCCGGTTGCGCGCCAGGCCGGAACGGGCTCGGCCTTTCCCTTGAGCTCGAGCGGCGCCAGGCGCTCGAGCTCGATCGCGTCCGCGACCGCGAGCGCAGTCGCCTCCCCGATCGTCACCGTCTCGGGCTCCCCCGCCGCCTGAAGCCGGGCCGCGACGTTCACCACGTCGCCGGTAACCGGTCCGCGCTCCGCGCTCGCCTGCCCGTACACGGTCTCGCCGCTCGCGATGCCCACACGCAGCCGGAGCGCCCCCGGCGCGAGCCCGAGACCGGCGCCGACGCGCTGCACCGCGGCCACGAGCGCGAGCCCCGCGCGCACCGCCCGCTCGGCGTCGTCGTCGCGGACCCGGGGTGCACCGAACACGGCCATGGCCGCGTCCCCGACGAACTTCTCCAGCTGGCCGCCGTGGCGCGCAACCGTCTCCCGCACGGCGTCGAAGTACGCGTCCTGGACGAGCGTCACGTCCTCGGCGTCGAGCTCTTCCGAGAGCGAGGTGAACCCGACGAGATCCGCGAAGAGGACGCTGACGACCCGCCGCTCGACCGCCCGCTCGGCGGCCATTACTCGGCCTTGTGGCAGACGGCCTCGACGTTGTTGCCGTCGGGGTCGAACACGAAGGCGCCGTAGTAGTTCTCGTGGTACCAGCGCAGGCCGGGCGCGCCGTTGTCGGTGCCCCCGGCTGCGAGACCCGCGGCGTGGAACGCGTCCACCGTCGCGCGGTCGTCGCAGGTGAACGCGACGTGCATCCCCGTCGTGTACGGCTCGCGCTGGTGGACCCAGAAGACCGGCGTCCCCCGGTCGCCGAAGCCGACCACGCCGTGGTCCGGCCACTCCGCGAGGACGCTCCAGCCGAGCGGTGCCAGCGCCTGCTCGTAGAACGCGCGGCTCTGCTCGTAGTCGCGCACGTTGGGGCCGACATGGTCGAACATGGGCCACATGATCCTCCGCAACGGAACGATTTGCACGCTCGACCCGTCGCTGCCGACCGTCTCCTCGCTCTGGATCGCCGGGGAGCGGATCGCGGGCGGCGTCGGCGTGCACGAGACCTCGCTGCCGAGCCCCGAGACGGTTGACCTCGGTGGCCGCTGCGTCCTCCCGGGGTTCACCGACTCGCACGTCCACTTCCCCACCTGGGCGCTCTCCCAGAACGACGTCCGGCTGCACGACTGCGGGTCGCTCGCCGAGGCCCTCGACCGGGTTCGCAGCGCGCCGCGCACCGGGAGCTGGCTGCGCGGGCAGGGCTGGCGCGACGCCGACTGGCCCGACGGCCCGCCGTCCCGCGAGGCGCTCGACGAGATCGAGCGCGAAAGGCCGGCGATGCTGATCTCGAAGGACTACCACGCGCTCTGGCTCAATTCCGCGGCCCTCACGCTCGCCGGGGGTGATCTGGAGGTGGACGGCGGCGTGGTCGTGCGCGACGAGCGCGGCGAGCCGACCGGCGTGCTCTACGAGGAGGCGGCGTGGCGCTTCAAGGAGCGGTTCGCGCGGGTGCCGGCCGAGGAGTACGTCGACGCGATGCGCGCGGGCGTGAAGATCGCGGCTTCGCGCGGGGTGACCGCGCTCCACGACAAGGACGGCTGGCTCGGCGCGATCGGCCTCTGGCAGCGGCTGGAGCAGCAGAGTGCACTGCTCCAGCGTGTCTGGCAGTCGACGCCGGCCGAGCGGGTCTCCGATCTGCGCGAGCTCGGCCTGCGCAGCGGCGCCGGCTCCCCGCTCCTCCGGCTCGGCTATCTCAAGACGTTCATGGACGGCACGCTCGGCTCGCAGACGGCGTGGATGTCGGACGGGAGCGGGGTCGTGATCACGACGAGCGAGGAGCTGGAGGAGATCGTCCGCCGCGGCGCGGAGGCGGGCTGGCCGGTCGGCGTGCATGCGATCGGCGACGCCGCGAACCGGGCGGCGCTCGACGCGTTCGAGCGCTCGCGCGACGCGTGGCAGCCGCTCGGGCTGCGCCAGCGGATCGAGCACGCGCAGTGCCTCGCTCCCGGGGACGTGGCGCGCTTCGCCGAGCTCGGGATCACGGTCTCGGCCCAGTTCACGCACGCCCCGTCCGACGAGCAACTCGCGAAGCGCTTCTGGGCCGACCGCCTCGAGGGAACGTACTCGTTCGGCTCCCTGCTCGAATCCGGCGCGCTGCTCGCGAACGGCTCGGACGCACCCGTGGAGGAGCTAGAGCCGTGGGCGGGCGTCGTCGCGGCCGTTCTCGACCACTGGCGCGAGGACCAGCGGCTGACGCTGGAGCAGGCGCTGCACGCCGTGTGCGTCGCGCCGGCCTGGCTCTCGCACGACGAGCGCGTCCGGGGGACGCTGGTCCCCGGCCGCTACGCCGACCTCGTCGTGCTCGACCGCGACCCGTTTGCGTGCGAGCCGGAGGAGCTGCGGGAGGTGCAGGTCGTCGCGACGATGCTCGGCGGCCGCTGGACGCACAACCCTCCGCCCTGGGATTGATCAGACAGGTCCCGGTAGGAGAAGATCGCGTGAACCGGGGGTCACGACCCAGGGGAGGAATAGATGGAGGCTGTACCCGCGACCGGTAGCCGATTCGAGCATCTGCGCGA
>JAICLM010000014.1 GCA_025927435.1 Thermoleophilia bacterium
CCCGCACTACACCGTGGCCCAGTGGAACGCGACCCAGCCGATCTCGTCGCCGGCCCCTGGCGACCTCGTCTTCTTCAACGGCCTCGGCCACGTCGGGATCTACATCGGCGGCGGGCGGTTCGTCAACGCGCCGCACACCGGCTCGGTCGTCCGCATCGATAGCATCTCGAGCTTCGGCGGATACGTCGGCGCCCGCCGCGTGCCGTAGGCGTCAGGCGAGAGCCGCAGAAACAGCTTCGCGGAGCCCGACGGGACGCACGTCGAAGTCCCGGAACGCCGTGTCGTCCTCCACCGCCGTTCCGTACCTGAGGCTCTCGAGCAGGTTCGCCGCGAGGCGGCCCCGTTCCGACACGAGCTTCGCAAGCCGCTCCGGCAGCGCTGACGCAGCAACCGGCAACGACGGGACGGGCAGCGAGGCGAGGACCACCGGACGGCCCCGCTGCCCGGGCGAAACGAGGTCGCGGTACGTGCCGCGGTCGGCGCCGCCGATCTCATAGACGAGACTCGCCTCGAGCGGGGCATCGAGTGCCGCAACGAGATACGCCACCACGTCCTCGACCCCGATCGGCTGGGCGGGATTGTCGAGCCAGTCGGGCCCGACGAGCACGAGCAGCGCAGCCACGAGGTCGCGGACGAGCTCGAACGAGGCACTCCCGGCGACGACGACGATCGAGGTGCGGGAACTCGATGGTCGGCACGCCGCTCTCGCGGAGGATCTCGCCGACCTCACGCCGGCTCGCCAGGTGCGAGGAAAGGTCGTCGTCGTGGAAGATGCCGCCGAGGTACACGATTCGCCCGACCCCGCGGTCGCGAGCTGCAGCGGCGAACGTCCTCGCGGCGCCGCCCTCCTCCTCCCCGAACTCGCCGGCCAACCCGAGCGAGTGCACGAGGTAGTACGCGGCGTCGACGCCCGACAGCAGCTCGAGCATCGACCCGCGGTCGGCAACGTCGCCCAGCGGTCACGCCTTCACCGCCGCTCCGCGAGACGGCGCGCACGTCGACACCGTGTGCGGCGAGCGCCTGGACGAGCCGCGAGCCGACGTGCCCCGTCGCCCCTGCAACGAGCGCCGTCGTCACGTGCGCTTGCTCAGCAGACCGAGGAGCACTCCGAACAGGGCGTGGCCGGTCGTCGCCTGGGCGAACACGCGCGGGTTGGTCGCGAGCTTCGGCCACTCGCCGCGCCGCCGCTTCGGGTGGATCCGGTCGAAGACCGCCAGCGTGGGCCACAGCAGCGTGTTCTCGGCCAGTGCGGCAGCGACCCCGTTCTTCACGCCGCGGCCGCCGAGCCGCGAGAAGACGTAGCCGAACGCGAAGCCGCCGGCGGCGTGGGTGGCCGCATTCGCGACCGGTTCCAGCGGGCCCTCGGTGATGAACGGGCCCAGGAGCTTCGAATCCGCGTACGGCGTGCGAAAGATGCGGTCCAGCACGGGATCGGCCGCCGTCCAGAGCGTCGCCGCCACGGCGCCTGCGATTCCGCCTCGCACGTTCCTCGTCATGCCGTCCGTCCTGCCCCGGCGGGGTGAAGCTAAGCGTCGGAACCGACCGGACTACGCCAGCTTTTCGCGGACGATCTGGCTCACCTGGGAGCCGTCGGCGCGGCCGGCGATCTGCGGCATCACGTCGGCCATCACGCGGCCGAGGTCGGCCATGCTCGTAGCCCCCACCTCGGCGATGACGTCGTCGACGATCTCCTCGATCTCGTCCTCGGAGAGCGGTTCCGGCATGAACTCCTCGAGGACCTCGAGCTCGCGCTCCTCGGCCTCGGCCTGCTCCTCGCGCCCGCCGGTGCGGAACGCTTCGGCCGCCTCGACCCGCCGCTTCCGCTCGCGCTGCAGCACCTGCAGCTCCTCCTCCTCGCTCAGCGGCCGCTGCAGCTCCTTCTCCGAGCTCTTGAGCGCGTTGAGGATCAGGCGCAGCGCGTCGCGGCGCTCCGCGTCGCGCGCGCGCATCGCATCCTTCAACTCGTCGTCGATCTCCTCGATCAGGGTCACGCCCAGCCGCCTTTGATGTGCCAGTGGAGATGGAACACGGTCTGGCCCGCCGTCGGGCCCACGTTGACGGCGACACGGTAATCCGTCAGCCCCTCGCGTGCAGCGACGTCGGCGACGAACTCGAGCATCCGCTTCGCCTCCTCGGGTGGAAACTCGCCGATCTCGCGGAACGAGTCGATGTGCCGCTCGGGCAGGACCAGCAAGTGCACCGGCGCCTGGGGCTGGATGTCGCGGATCGCGACGAAGCCGTCGGTCGCGGCCACGTGGTCGCCCTCGCGGTAGAGCTTGCAGAAGAGACAGTCGTCGTTCACGCGGCGAGGATCCCCTCCTCCGAGATCCCCACGCCACGCACCCCGAGGAGCCCGCCGACGGGCGCGGATTCCGGCACGAGCCACGGGGAGTAGTCGTCGCCGTAGCCGCGGCCCGGCCGGTCGACGAGCACGAGGTCATCGCGGCCGATCTTCGAGCGCCAGTGGGCCACGCACGCGTCGTGCGACGCCGCCCGCAGCCGTGCGCTCCGCTCCTTCTTCACCTGCGGGGAGATCGGGTTCTCGCCGGCCGTGCCGGTGCCCGGCCGGGGCGAGTACGGGAAGACATGCACCTTCGTCAGGCCGGCGTCTGCGACGACGCGGAGTGTGTTCTCGAAGGCGGGCTCGTCCTCGGCGGGGAAGCCCACGATGACGTCGCTCGTGAGGTTGAAGTCCTCCTGCAGGGGTTCCAGCCGCCGTAGATAGGTGCGCACGCTGTAGCGGCGGCCCATCGCGCGCAGGACCTCGTCGTCGCCGGACTGGAGCGGCACGTGAAGGTGGCGGCTCGCTGTCGGGGTCTCGCGCAGCGCTCGGACGAGCTCGTAGTCCACGTGATTGATCTCGATCGAGGAGAGGCGGAGGCGCTCGAGCCCCGGCGTCGCGCCGGCCTCGCGGACGAGGCGCGGCAGGCGATAGCCCGCGGTACGGTCGCGGTAGCAGCCGAGGTTGATCCCGGTGAGCACGACCTCCCGGTGCCCCTGGGCGACGCGGCGGCGGATCTCGCCGAGCACGGCCTCGGCCGGGCGGCTGCGCGAGGCGCCGCGCACCAGAGGGATGACGCAGAAACCGCACCCGAACGAGCAACCGTCCTGCACCTTGACGAAGGCGCGGACACGGTCGAGGCGGGCGTCGGCCTGCACGCAGCCGATCGCGCCGACGTCGCCCGCGACGAACTCGGGCGTCTCCTCGCTCCGGCGCGCGACTACCACGACGTTGTCGGGCAAGCCGGCGAACGCGTCCCCGGCGAGGTTCGCGCCGCAGCCGGTGACGTAGACACGCCGATGCGTGCGCGACGCGCGAGCCGCCTCCTTGCGCGACTTGGCGACGGCTTCGTGCGTGACGCAGCACGTGTTCACGACGGCCACATCGGCGGCGTCGTCCTGCTCCTGGTGGCCGTCGGCGAGCAGCCGCTCGCGTACCGCGTGCGCGTCGACGTGCGAGACCTTGCACCCGAGGAAGCGGACGGAGAACGTGCTCACGGCCGCAATTCGAGCAGGTCCGCGGCCCAGCCGTCGCGCACCCGCCGCTGCACCCGACGCCAGCCGTCGACCCGCGGCTCGTCCCGCTCGAGATAGCCCGACGTGATCGCGCGCTCGACCGGAAGCTGGGGAAGCATCCGCTCGACGACGTCGAGCGCGATGTTCATCACCCCGAGCTCGGCCGACCGGAGCTCGGCTCCGACCTCGATCGAGACGCCGTTGGCCACCGCGTTGGCGGTGGTCGTCTCGAGCGACACCTCGTCGATGTCCACCGCGGTCACGGGCGAGAATCCGAGCTTCGCGGCGGCGACGGAGAGGACGCCCGAGCCGCAGCCGACGTCGAGCAGGCTCGTGGGCTCCACGTCCTGCAGGAGCTCGAGACAGAGCCGGGTCGTGGCATGCGCGCCCGTGCCGAAGGCGCGGCCCGGGTCGATCACGACAGCCGTTGCGTCCCTCGGCGCCTCCTCCCAGGGCGGCCCGACCCACAAGCGCCCCGCCCGGACGCCGTGGTGGAAGGCGCGCCAGCCGTCCTCCCACCCTTCGGCGACGTCGGCGACCGCCACGACGTCGAAGCCGAGCGGCGGCTCCTCGGCGTAGACGGCGAAGGCGCCGTCGAGCTCCTCGACGCCCTCCGGAAAGATGTGGAGCAGCAGCGCGAGCTCGGGCTCGCCGCCGACGACGACGTAACGCTTGAGGCTCAGCGGAACGCGCTCTTGAGCTTGTCGAAGAGTCCTTCGGGCTTGCCGTAGGTGTGGTCGTCGGCGTGCTCGTCGAACTCGTGCAAGAGCCGGCGCTGCTCGTCGTCGAGGCGTCGGGGGATGAGCACGTTGACGAGGATCCGCTGGTCGCCGCGGCCGTGGCCCTGCAGGACGGGCATGCCGCGGCCGCGCAGGATGACGATCTCGCCGGGTTGCGTTCCCGCCGACAGCTCGAGCTCCTCCTCCCCGTCGAGCGTCGGGATCGTGAGGGTGGCGCCGAGGGCCGCCTGCGTGAACGTGAGGTCGACGGTCGCGTAGATGTCGTCGCCCTCGCGTACGAAGCGCTCGTCGGGGCGGATCCGGACCTCCACGTACACGTCCCCGGCCCTGCCGCCCACGAGGCCGGCATGGCCCTCGCCGGTCAGGCGGATCCGCTGGCCGTGGTGGATTCCCGGTGGGATCTCGACGGCGAGTGTCCGCTCCTCGACGACGCGGCCCGCGCCGCGGCACTCGTCGCACGGCTGCTCGATCCTGCGACCCGAGCCTCCGCAGGTCGGGCAGCCCTGGGTGCGCACGAACTCGCCGAAGACGCTCCGCGTCACCTGCTGCAGCCGCCCCGACCCGTTGCACGTGGGACACGCGGTGATCTCGGAGTCGGGTTCCGCGCCGTCCCCTCCGCAGCGCGTGCACGTCACCGCAGCCTCGAACGGGATCTCGCGCGTGACGCCGTGCGCCGCTTCGGCGAGGTCGATCTCGACGGTCGCCGCGAGGTCGGCGCCCCGCCCGCGACCGCCCCCGGCGCGACCGCGGAAGAGCACGTCGTCGCCGAAGAAGGCCGAGAAGAGGTCGGCGAGGTTGCCGAAGTCGACATGCGCGGACTGAAAGCCTCCGCTCCGCAGCCCCGCATGGCCGTAGCGGTCGTAGAGGTCGCGCGTCTCCGACTTCGAGAGCACCTCGTACGCCTCGACCACCTCGCGGAAGCGCTCGTCGGCGTCCGGCGCCTCGGAGACGTCGGGATGGAGCTCGCGCGCCAGCTGGCGGAAGGCGCGCTTGATCTCCGCCTCGCTCGCGTCGCGCCCGACTCCCAGCAGCTCGTAGTAGTCGCGGTCGGTGGTCGCCATCGCCCGGAATGTAGCGACGCCCCCAGCCGGCGAAACTCAGGCTTCGTCGTAGATCGACTCGACGAAGCGCGAGAGCTCGGATGCGGCGGAGCGCACGGCGCCGAGCGCTTTCTCGTAGTCCATTCGCACAGGGCCGACGAGGCTGACGGCGCCGAGCGCCCGGTGGACGAGCCCGTAGCACGCACCGACGAGCGCGATCTCGGCGAGGGCCGGATGCGCGAGATCGTGGCCGAGCCGAACGAACGGACGCTGCGACGCGCTCGGCTGGCCGAGCACGTCGAGCAGGTCGGCGCGGCGCTCGACGAGCTCGAACAGGCTCCGGTATGCGTCGAGCTCCTCGGCCCGCACCTCGCCCAGCAGGTCGGCAGCGCCGCCGACGTACAGGCGCTGCTCGGCGGAGACGAGCTCGGTGAACGCCGGCCGGAGCGCGTCGAGGAACGCGCGCTCCGCCTGGCTCAGACCGGGGTCCTCGAAGCGTTGCCGCAGCAGGCCGGTCCCGAGCTGCAGCCCGGCGACGGCCTCGTTCAGGTAGTCGCTCGCCCACTGCGCGAGGCCTGCATCGACGTGCTCCTCGAAGTGGAAGAGCCGCTTCGAGACGCCGCCCGCGGAGGTGATCAGGACGACCATCACGAGCTGCGGCTGCAGGACCAGCACCTCCACGTGGCGTACGTGCGTCGACTCGAGCGGGGGCGCCGAGACGAGCGCGAGCAGCCGCGTGACCTGGGACAGCATCTCGGTCGTTGCCTGCAACGCCGACTCGACCTCGTTGCTCGTCGTCGAGAGGTCGAGCGGGAAGGCGGGCGGCTGCGGCTCGAGCCGTCCGAGCAGCTCGTCGGCGTAGTAGCGGTAGCCGCGCTCCGTCGGCACGCGCCCCGCGGAGGTGTGCGGGTGCGTCAGCAATCCGAGGTTCTCGAGCTCCGCGAGCTCGGCCCGCACCGTGGAGGGCGACACGCGCAGGTCGGAGCGCTCGACCAGCGTCTTCGAACCGACCGGCTGGCCGGTGCCGACGAACTGCTCCACGACCCGCCGCAAGACGGCCTGCTGCCGTTCGCTGAGCTGCACCGTTTCCTGCATTTGCAGGAGATTTTAGCCGCTGCTCAGGCGAGGATCTCGGCCGTGACCCCGCCGCCGAGGAAGCGGCCGCGCCGGGTGAGCGCAAGCGTCTCGCCGCGGTCGACCGCGAGGCCGAGCCGCTCGGCGTGCGCGAGCCCGTCGGCGTCGAGCGCCGAGCGCAGGCCGTCGACCGCCAGCGGCTCGTCGAGCCGGAGGCCGAGCATGACGCGCTCGCGCGAGCGCGTGTCGTCGTCCAGCAGCTCGATCTCGCGGTCGTAGTCGCCCTGCAGGTACTGCGCGATCTTCGGCGTGTTGCGGCGGCGCTCGCTGCCGAGTGTCGAGACGGCGCCGACGCCGATGCCGAGATAGTCGCGACCGAGCCAGTAGGCGAGGTTGTGCTCGGCACGCTTGCCGTCGCGGCAGAAGTTCGCGGTCTCGTACCAGCGGTAGCCGGCGGCGGTGAGCGCCGTGACGACCCGCTCGAAGTAGTCCTCCATCTGCTCTGCCTGCCGCTCGAGCTCGCGGCCGTGAGCGATGGTGAACCGCGTGCCGGGCTTCGCCTCGAGCTCGTATGCGCTGATGTGCTCGGGGCCGAGCGCGACGGCCCGCTCGAGATCCGCGGCGAGGTGCTCGGGCGTCTGGCCCGGGATGCCGTAGATGAGGTCGAGCGAGAGGTTGTCGAAGCCGGCCTCGCGCAGGTGTCCGAACGCGCGCTCGACGTCTCGAGGTGTCGCGCGCCGCTCGAGCACGCGGAGGAGGTGCGGCTGGAACGTCTGCGCGCCGAGCGAGACGCGGTTCACGCCGGCGCTGCGGAGCTCGCGCGCGAGCTCGGGGCTGACCGTCTCGGGGTTCGCCTCCACCGTCAGCTCGTCGGCGGGCGGGAGCGCCCGTAGGAGCCGCAGCAGCTCGGGCAGCGCCGTGTACGTCGGCGTCCCGCCGCCGAGAAAGATCGTGTCGACCGCGCCGCTGTCATGCTCCTCGGCGAGCTCTCGCAGGAGAGCGTCCACGTACGCGCCGTGCATGTGGTCGCGACCGGTGGCGGTTACGAAGTCGCAGTAGCCGCAGCGGTGGGCGCAGAAGGGCAGGTGGACGTAGAGGTGGCGGACGCTCACAGCGCTCTCCTCGGTCGCTGCACGAGCTCGCCGCCACAGTTCGGACAGACCGACCCCAGGGCGTCCGCGCACGACAGACAGAACGTGCACTCGTACGAGCAGATGACGGCGTCGCCGTCCTCCGTCAGCGCGGTGCCGCACCGTTCACACTCCGCGCGCATCTCGAGCGCCATCAGCTCTTCTGCCCCTGGCCGATGTTGAGGACGGCGAGGAAAGCCTCCTGCGGCACCTCGACCGCGCCGACCTGCTTCATCCGCTTCTTCCCGGCCTTCTGCTTCTCGAGCAGCTTGCGCTTGCGCGAGATGTCGCCGCCGTAGCACTTCGCGAGCACGTCCTTGCGCTTCGCCTTCACCGTCTCGCGGGAGATGACGCGGGAGCCGATCGCGGCCTGGATCGGGATGTCGAACATCTGCCGCGGGATCTCCTCACGCAGCTTCTCGACGAGGGCACGGCCGCGGTCGTAGGCCAGGCTGCGGTGGACGATGAGCGACAGCGCGTCGACCGGCTCGCCGCCGACGAGCACGTCTACTCGGGCGAGGTCACCCGGCTTGAAGCCGGCGAGGTCGTAGTCGAACGACGCATAGCCGCGGGTGCGCGACTTGAGCTGGTCGTAGTAGTCGAGCACGATCTCGGCGAGCGGGAGCTCGTGCACGAGGTGGACGCGCTCCGGGGAGAGGTACTCCAGCCGCCCGAACGTGCCGCGGCGGTCGTTGTTCAGCTCCATCACGGCGCCGACGTGCTCCTTCGGGACGATGATCGAGGCCGTGACGTACGGCTCCTCGACCTCCTCGACCTCACGCGGGAAGTCGGAAGGGTTGTGCACTTCGAGCCAGTCGCCGTTCTTCTCCAGCACGCGGTAGGCGACGTTCGGCGCGGTGACGAGTAGATCGAGGTCGAACTCGCGCTCGAGCCGCTCGCGGACGATCTCCATGTGCAGCAGGCCGAGGAAACCGCAGCGAAAGCCGAAGCCGAGCGCCTGCGACGTCTCGGCCTCGTACATCAACGCCGCGTCGTTCAGCTTGAGCCGCTCGAGCGCGTCGCGAAGCTCCGGGTAGTCGTCCGAGTCGGTCGGGAAGAGCCCGGCGAAGACCATCGGCTTGACGTCCTTGTAGCCGGGCAGGGCCTCTTCGGCGGGCTGCCGGACCGAGGTCAGCGTGTCGCCCACCCGGAGTCGCGAGACGTCCTTCAGCCCGGTCACGACGTAGCCGACCTCGCCGGCCGCGAGCCGCTCGACCGGAGTCATGGCCGGGGAGAAGAATCCGAGCTCCTCGGCGTCGAACCGGGTGTCGGTGGCCATGGTGCGCAGCGCTTCGCGGGTGGAGAAGGAGCCGTCGACGACGCGAACGAAGGCGACGACGCCGCGGTACTGGTCGTACGAGGAGTCGAAGACGAGCGCGCGGGCGGGCGACTCGAGATCCCCGCCCGGCGGGGGCACTCGCTCCACGATCGCGTCGAGGACCTCGGCGATGCCGTCCCCGGTCTTGGCGGAGATGCGCAGCACATGGGTGGGGTCGTCGCCGAGAAGATCGGCGACCTCGACGGCCGTCCCGACGGGATCGGCTGCGGGAAGGTCGATCTTGTTCGCGACAGGCACGATCTCGAGCCCGTTCTCGATCGCGAGGTACGCGTTGGCGAGCGTCTGCGCCTCGATGCCCTGCGCGGCATCGACCACGAGGAGCGCTCCTTCGCACGCCTGCAGCGAGCGCGAGACCTCGTACGTGAAGTCGACGTGTCCCGGCGTGTCGATGAGGTTGAGCTCGTGCCCCCTCCAGCTGACGCGCACGGCCTGGGCCTTGATGGTGATTCCGCGCTCGCGCTCGAGCTCCATCGAGTCGAGCACCTGCTCGCGCATCTCACGCGCGGAGACCGCCTCGGTGAGCTCGAGGATCCGGTCCGCGAGCGTCGACTTGCCGTGGTCGATGTGCGCGATGATCGAGAAGTTGCGGATGTGGCTCTGATCCATCCCGCGGCGATGGTACTGGCGCCCGTTTCGTTTCTGATTCGCCGCAGCGGCGAAATCGGCACGCCCCACCCAGGGTGGGGTCCGTGTTCCCTCCGCCCTCGCGATCGAGGCTATCCGCGGTGTCGTGTCCCGCGGCTCGCGGCTTCGTCAGCAGTCCGTGTCGCTTGTGCCGCGCGTCAGGCGCGGAAACGGCGCAGTCGGAGCAGCGTGTTCAGCTCGTGCACGCCGAACAGCCGGCACAAGCCGAAAAACGCGGCGTACCCGAGCGCGAGCCCGAGGCCGAGCGAGACGATCTGCGCCACGAGCGACTGGCCCAGCGCCGCGTCGAGCTCGCGCCAGATCCCCCATCCCACGCCTGCGAGCGCCGCGGAGGCAAGGGTCACGAGGCCGCACATCCGGGCGGTCTGGCCGAGCTCGAAACCGGGCAGCCGCCGCCGGAACAGAACGAGCAGCGCCGCCGTGCCGGCGATGTTCACGAGCGACGTCGAGAGCGGGATTCCCCAGGTTCCGAACCGGTAGAAGACCGCGTCGAAGACGGCGTTCAGGCCGAGGTTCCCGGCCGCGACCCAGCTCGGAATCCACGGAGACTGCAGCGAGAAGAAGCCGCGGTTCAGCATCAGCATCGTCCCGTTGAACGTGAGGCCGAGCGCGAACGCGGCGAGGCACGGCGCGACCCTCTCGGTGGCCGCCGCATCGAAGACCCCGTGCTGATAGAGGAGCCGCACGATCGGAGTCGCCAGAACGGCCGCGGCAACACTCGCCGGAATGAGCAGGAAGCAGATCAGGCGCAACCCCGTGCCGACGACGTTCTGGAAGGCTCTCCAGTCCTGGCGTGACGCGTGGCGGGAGAGCAACGGGAAGAGAACGGTTGCCACCGCGACCGAGAACACCCCCTGCGGCAGCATGTAGAGCCGGAACGCCCGCACGATTGCCGCCGGGTCCTTGTTCGGGTCGAGTAAGTGCGTCGCGAAGAGCTGGTCGATCACCGCGTTGATGTTGATCAGGCCGAGTCCGATCGTGACCGGCACCATCAGCACGAACACTCGCTTCACCGCCGGGTCGCGGATGTCGATCGCCATGTGCAGCTGCCCGTCGAGCCCTCGCAGCCACGGAAGCGGCAGCAAGAACTGCGCGACCGTGGCCACGAGAATCGCTGCCGCGTAGATGTAGAGCTGCGTCGAGGTCGAGCTCGTGCTCTGTACGCCGAGCCCGAGACCCAGGAGGATGATCAGGTTCCACAAAACCGGGCTGAGGGCGGGCACGGTGAAGTGGTCGTAGCTGTTGAGGATCCCGACCACGATCCCGGTCAGCCCGAGGACGAGCACCAGCGGGAAGAGGATGCGCGCGAGGGTCGTCGCGATCGTCCCGAAGTTGTCCGGGCCGTAGCCGAAGAGCTCCATCACCCCGGGCGCGATGAGGATGAAGAGCGCGGTCAGGCCGCCGAGCCCGAGCAGCATCAGCCAGAAGAGCGTCGAAGCCACTTGCCAGGCACGCTTCCGCTCGCCCTTCACGAGCATGTCGCTGAAGACCGGGACGAACGCGGCCGACAGCGCCGAGTCGGCCACGAGCGAGCGCACCGTGTTCGGGATGAGGAACGCGATCTCGAACGCGTTGATGGGGCCGCTGATGCTGAAGGCGGCGGCCTGCGCGATTTCCCGCGCCAGCCCCACGACCCGTGAGATACCGGTCGCGACGGCGAAGATCACGCCCGAGCGCGCGAGGCCGCGACCGACGTCCTCCGTCTCGCGTCGGGTGCCCTCGGCCGTCACTGCAGGAGCGACGGCCGCGGGAGGCGCGGCTTGCCCCTCCTGGTCGAGTGCCTGCGCCTCGAGCTCGATCAGCTCGTCGCGCTCGCTGTCGCGGTGGGGTCGGATGATCGCCGTCGAACGCTCGGAGGGGTCTTGCGCGACCGGCCAGGAGTCGAGCGTGGCGTCGCTCTCGAAGTACGTCGGCTTGCCTTTCTCGCGGCGCCGGCGATCCCGCTCGAGCCGCCGTTCGTGCCGCTGCCGCTCGGCGTCGTCCACGAGGGCAGCATAGGGAGCGGGGTTGCTACCATCGCCCGGCCCGCGAGCAGCGGGTCTCTTTCCGAGATGCCCAATATCAAGCAGCAAGAGAAGCGCGTCCGCCAGGCGGCGCGGCAGCGGCAGGAGAACCTTCGCTGGCGCTCGACCGCGAAGACGCTGATGCGCCGGCTCAACGAGGCGGTGGCGGACGGCGACGCGAAAGAGACAGACGCGCGGCACCGCGAGCTCGTCCAGTGGCTCGACCGGGCCGCGGCGAACGGCGCCCTCCACCGGAACACGGTCGCGCGGCGCAAGTCCCAGGCGGCGAAGCTCGCTGCCGGCGCCTCTGCGAAGTAGAGACTTCTAGCTAGCGCGCTCGTTCGGTCGGCGCGTGATCTCGACCAGCGCCCGCTCGAGCTGCAGGTCGGGCGGCAGGCGCGATCCGCCCTTCGCCCCGGCGTCGAGCTCGGCAAGCGTGACGGTCGCCTGCGCCAGCTCCTCCGGGGAGAAGTTCGAGGCCTGCTTGACCGACTTCTCCGCCACGAACGGATGCATCTTCAGCCGGCTCGCGATCTCGCTCGATCGGACCCCTTCGTCCGTGAGGCGCGAGGCCTTCCGGACCCGGCCGACGTGGCCCACCATCGAGGCCACGAGGCGGATAAGCTCGCCCGAGCGGGGCCGGTGCGAGCGGTCGAGCAGCGACTCCGTCGCGCGTAGCGTCGCGGCGACGTCTCGCCGCCCCCACGCATCGGTGACGGCGAAAATCGGCGTCTCGGCTCGCCCGACTGCGAGCTCCTCGACGGTGGCCCGCGTGATCTGCCCGCCGTTCGCCCAGGTCGTGAGCTTCTGGATCTCGGACGCGAGGTCGCCCACGTCGTCGCCGACAGCCTCGACGAGCGCACGACACGCGTCCCGGTCGGCAGATGCTCCGAGGCGGGAGAACTGGTCGCCGACCCACTCCGGGAGCTGCTTCTTCGAGACGTCGTAGGCGAGGATCTGACCGGCTTTCGCGACGGCCTTGGCGAGCGCCGCGTCCTTCTTGATCCCGTCCCCGACGAGCGCGAGGACGGTGGTCGGGGCTGGAGCGGCGAGGTACGCCTCGAGCTCTTTGACGTCGGCTGCCTTCCAGATTTCCACGCCGTCCACGACGACGAGTCGCGCCTCACCGCCGAAGAGGCCGAGGGCGTTGCAGGCGGCGACCGCTTCCTCCGCCGATGCCTCGACGGCGTGGAGCTGCTCGGTTGCGTCCTCACCGATCCGCCCTCGCAGTCGCTGGAGCGCCACCGTGATCTTCGGCCGGTCGGTCCCCGTCAGGAGGTAGACCGGCTTCAGCTCGCGCTCGCTCGCCACGCTGCCAAGCATAGGCGGCGGCCGCGACCGCTCCCAGGCCGAGCACAGCGGCGGCACGAGGGGACGTGATCTGCGCGCCGGGGATGCTGGCGAACACGCGCGCACACTCCGCCACGACCCAGGCGCCCCAGCCGTTGAGCTGCGCCATCGCGGCCGCGACCGGCGGCGCGACGGGCGCGACGAGCGCCGTCAACAGCGCGAGCCCGAGCACCTCGACGACGACCGGGACGGCAACGACGTTCGCCGGCACCGTAACGAGCGAGATCTGGTGGAACTGGAACCACGTGACCGGAGCGGTCGCGAGCCCGCACGCCGTGGAGACGCCGATCAGCTGCGCGAGCTCGTGCGACACCGGGTATCCCTCGAGTGCTCGGACGACACGAGGCGTGACGACGAAGATCGCCGCAACGGCCGCGAACGAGAGCTGGAAGCCGGCGTCGAAGAGCGCATAGGGGTTCCAGCCGAGGAGCACGGCCGCGCCGACCAGCAGTGCCTGCCAGCGGTCGCGCTCGCGGCCGGCGAGCCACGCGAGCGAACCGAGACCGGCGGCGAGCGTCGCACGCACCACCGACGGATGGAGCCCGACCGCGAGCGCGTACGCCCCCACCGCTCCGAGCGCCGCGAGCTGAGCAAGGTAGATCCCGAAGCCGAGGAAGAGCATGATGGCCGCAGCCCCGCCACCCACGGCGGCGACCTTCAGTCCGTCCACCGCGAGGCAGTGATAGAGGCCCGTCGCGCGGAAGTCGTCGAGCAGGCTCTGGTCGACCTCAGAGGTTCTGCCGAGGACAATCGCCTCGATCACGTCGCGCCGCTCGCCCTTCAGGCTCCGCGTGGTGTCGGCGCTCAGCCAGCGGCCGACCCGGTCGCCGATGCCGGCAACTCCGCCGCGTCGCCCGACGACGCGGTACGACCGGCCGTGCAGGATCGCGTGGATGCCCTGCCGGCGCAGCCACTTCGCCTCGTCGAAGCCGTTCGACGGTCCGGGCGGAGGCTTCAGCTCGCCAAGGAGCCTCAGCAGCGCGCCCGCGGGGGGCGAGCGCCCGAGCGGGAGCTGGAGCAGGACGGGCTCGTGCGTGCGGAGCGTCCCCCAGCGGAGCACGACCGCTTTCATCCGCTGGTCGAACGATCCCACCCGCGGCTGTTCCGCGACTTCCACCACTGCCCACTCGGCCGTGCCGATGCGCGAGGCGAGCACGCTGTGGTCGAGCTGAGCTAGCCGGAGGCTCCCGCAGCCCCACGCCACGGCTGCTACCGCCGAAGCGAGCGCCGCAGCCCGGAGGTACGGACCGGAGGTCGCTAGACCGACCACAGCGAGGACTGCGCCGACGGAGAGTGCCGGGACGACCGCCGGCCGGGCCAGGTTCGCGAGCGCGAAGCCGAGACAAAGAGCGCCGACGAACGCATGCGGGAGACGCACGGTCACGGAGCTCCAGATCAAGGGATCACCAGCCCCTTGAGCTGTGCCATGTGCGCCGGCCCGATGCCGGGCACGCCCTCGAGCTCGGCGACCGAGTGGAATGCCCCGTGCTGCTGCCGGTAGTCGAGGATCTTCTGCGCCGTCACCGGCCCGACTCCCGGCAGGCCTTCCAGCTGCTCGAGCGTCGCCGAGTTCAGGTCGAGCGGCGCCGACGGCGACGAGCCCGCGGCGGCCGGACCCGCCGCGGCGACCGCACCGGCCACACCGCGCCCGGGCACGACGATCTGTTCCCCGTCGGCGACCGGCGCGGCGAGGTTGACCGAGTCGAGCTGCGCCTTGGCCGTCGGCCCACCGGCGGCCGCGATCGCGTCGTCGACCCTCGATCCCGAGCGAATCCGGTAGAGGCCCGCGTGCCGGACGGCACCCGCCACATCGATCACGAGCAGCCTGGCGGCAGCAGGCTTCGCGCGAGCCGGAGCCCGGAGGGGCGTCACGACCGGTGCGGCGCTTCCTCCACCGCCGAAGTGCCGGACGGCGAGCAGGAGCAGCACCGCGAGGGCCGCAGCTGCACCGAAGAGCTGGCGTCGCGACAGCGCCGGGATCCGGACGTCCATGTCGTCGATACTGACAACGAAGCGGTGCCGCGTCTGTGTCGGCTTCCTCGTGGCTTCGTAAACTCGCCCGATGGCCGACTGGGTGACGATCTCGGCGCTCGCCTCCGCAGGCGGGACGCTCGTGCTCGCAGGCGTGACGGTCGCCTCCGTGCGCTCGGCCAATCGCGCGGCCCGCGTCGCGGAGAGATCGCTTCTCGCCGCGCAACAGCCGCTGCTCGTCCAGTCGCGCGCCGACGACCCCGCCGTCAAAGCCGGCTTCCAGGACGACGTCTGGTTCTCGGTCCCCGGCGGCCAGGGGATCGCGAGCGCGACGGACTCGGTCGTCTACTTCGTGATCGCCATTCGCAACGTGGGAACGGGGATCGCCGTCCTGCACGGCTGGCGCCTCATTCCGGAGCTCCTCCTCGGGCGCGAGGCGCATGTGACCGCGCCGTTGCTCGAGGAGTTCACGACCCTCACCCGTGACCTTTACGTCGCGCCGGGAGATGTCGGCTTCTGGCAGGGCTCCTTCCGCAACGCGGCCAGCGAGGGCTACCGGGAGGCACGCCGCGCCGTCGAAGCGCGACAGCGAATGGGCGTTGACATCCTCTACGGAGACTTCGAGGGCGGGCAGCGCGTGATCAGCCGCTTCATGCTGACGCCGCGCGAGGGCGGCGACGACGTGCGCTGGTACGCCGCTGTCGGCCGCCACTGGAACGTCGACCGGCCCGACCCGCGCGAGCGGGAGCGCTAGCCCTAGACGACGAAATTGACGAGCTTCTTCGGGACGACGATCGTCTTGCGCGGCTCGCCGCCGTCCAGATAGCTCCGCACGCGCTCGCTGGTGCGGGCCCGCGCGACGAGTTCCTCCTCGCTCAGCGAGACATCGACCTCGAACCGGTCCCGCACCTTGCCGTTCACCTGCACGACGAGCTCGAACGTCTCGCGCACGAGCTGCGACTCGTCGGCCTCCGGCCAGGGCGCCTCCCACAGCCGCTCGTGGCCCAGCACCGTCCACAGCTCCTCGGCGACATGCGGCGCGTACGGCTGGATCAGCGAGACCGCCGTCTCGGCCGCGAAGCGTGCGTCCGGCGCGTCGGTCGCGCCGCTCAGCTCGTTCAGCAGCTCCATGAGCGCGGCGATCGGCGTGTGGAACTGGAAGCGCCGCAGGACGTCGTCGGTGACCCGCGCGATCGTCTCGTTCGCCTTGCGGGCCAGTGGGCCCTCGCGGACGCCGTCGTTCGGCGATCGCTCGGCGACCTCGTGGACGACGCGCCAGACCCGCCGCAGGAAGCGGACAATGCCCTCCACTCCGTCCGGCGTCCACTCCATGTCCTGGTCGGCGGGGCCCATGAAGAGGATGTAGAGCCGCACGGCGTCGGCGCCGTACGCATCCGTCACGGCGTCCGGCCCCTCGACGTTTCCCTTCGTCTTCGACATCTTCGTGCCGCCGAGCGTGACCCAGCCCTGGTGGAACATGCGCGCGAACGGCTCGCGGAAGCCGAGCATCCCCCAGTCGTTCAGCGCCTTGACGAAGAAGCGCGAGTAGAGCAGGTGCCCGGTCGAGTGGTCGACGCCGCCGATGTACTGGGAGACGGGCAGCCAGTAGTCGACGACGAAGCGGTCGAACGGCGCCTCGTCGTTGTGCGAGTCGATGTAGCGCAGGAAGTACCAGGACGAGTCGACGAACGTGTCCATCGTGTCGGGATCTCGCTGCGCTGCACCGCCGCACTGCGGGCAGTCGACGTTCATGTACTCCTCGTCCTGCGCGAGCGGGGGCTTCCCCTTCGGCGCGTAGTCCTCGATGTCGGGCAGGATCACCGGCAGCTGGTCCTCGGGCACCGGCACCACGCCGCATCGCTCGCAGTGGATGAAGGGGATCGGGCAGCCCCAGTAGCGCTGCCGCGACACGCTCCAGTCGCGCAGCCGGTAGTGGACCGTCGCCTTGCCGCGCCCCTCGGCCTCGAGCGCGGCGACGATCGCCTGCGCACCCTCCGCCGCCGGCAGCCCGTCGAAGCGGCCGGAGTTGACGAGCTTCCCGTCCTCGTCGATCACGACCGTGGTCGGCAGGGTGAACGCCTCGGCGAACTCGCCGTCGCGCTCGTCGTGTGCCGGCACGGCCATGATCGCGCCGGTCCCGTAGTCCATGAGGACGTAGTCGGCCACCCAGATCGGCAGGCGCTCGCCGTTGACCGGGTTCACGGCGTGGAAGCCGGTGAAGACGCCGGTCTTCGTCGTCCCGGCCGCGCGCTCTTCGACGGGCCGCGCGCCCGCGTGCCGGGCGTACTCCCTCGCCTCGTCGCTCGCATGCGACTCGACGAACGGGTGCTCGGGTGCGAGGACGAAGAAGGTCGCACCGAACAGCGTGTCGGCGCGGGTGGTGAAGACCGCGAGGTCCTCCCCGGTCTCCTCCACCTGGAAGAGGATCTCGGCGCCCTCGGAGCGGCCGATCCAGTTGCGCTGGATCGCCTTCGTCCGCTCGGGCCAGAAGCCGCCCTCCGGCAGGTCGTACTCGAGCAGCTCGTCGGCGTAGGCAGTCGTACGCATGTACCACTGGGTCATGTTCCGCAGCTCGACCTCAGCGCCGCAGCGCTCGCAACGGCCGTCGACGACGTACTCGTTCGCAATCACCGTTCGGTCGTTGGGGCACCAGTTGACCGGCCCCTCCCTGCGGTAGCAGAGGTCGTGCGCGACGAACTGCTGGAAGAGCCACTGCGTCCAGCGGTAGAAGGTCGGCTGGTGCGCTGCTACCTCGCGCTCCCAGTCGATCGCCCAGCCGAGGCGCTTCATCTGGGCGCGCATCGTCTCGATGTTCCGCTCGATCGTCTCTCGCGGATGGCGGCCCTCCCGGATCGCCGCGTTCTCCGCCGGCAGCCCGAACGCGTCCCAGCCCATCGGGCGCACGACGTGCCAGCCGCTGCGGCGGCGCACGTGGGTCTGGACGTCGCCCATCGTGTAGTTGAGGACGTGGCCCATGTGGAGGCTCGGGCCCGACGGGTACGGCAGCATCTCGAGCTGGTACCAGTGGTTCGCGGCCGTCGGCGCGCCGGGCACCGGGTTCGGAACGTTGAAGGCCCGCTCGTCCTCCCAGACGCGCTGCCATTTCGCCTCGATCTCGTGGGGTTCGTATCTCGGTGTCATCGCGAATCGCCCTCTGAAACGAAAAAACCTCTCCGAGGAGAGGCCGTGGGGAGGCGGGCGCGGCGCCGCCGCGCGTGTCTCCCTGATCTAGGTAAGCAGCAGCTCCTGCATTTGGGTTCCCGATACTAGCAACGTGCTCGAGCTTTTTCCCGAATCCGCGCGGATCGAGGAGGGCGAGCTCACGCTGGGCGGGGTGCGCGCGAGCGAGCTGGCAGCTCGGCACGGGACGCCGCTGCTCGTCTACTGCGAGCAGACCGTCCGCGGCCAGGTCCGCGCGTACCGCGAGGCTGCGCCGGCCGCGCTGGTCGTCTACGGCACGAAGGCGTTCGCGAACGTCGGGCTGCTACGGCTGCTCGCGGAGGAAGGAGCCGGTGCGGACGTCTCCACCCTCGGCGAGCTGGCGTTCGCGCGCGCCGCGGGGATCCCGGGCGAGCGGATCGTCTTCCACGGCAACAACAAGTCCGAGGAGGAGCTGCGTGCGGCTGCGGGGGCCGACGCGCTCGTCGTCCTCGATGCGCCCGGCGAAGCGGACGCGGCAGCCGCAGCCGGCGTGCGCCGAGTGCTCGTGCGGCTGACGCCCGGCGTGGAGGCGGTGACGCACCGCTCGATCCAGACGGCGCACGAGGAGTCGAAGTTCGGTCTGGCTCCCGACGCCGCCGAGCGGGAGGTCGGGCGGGCGCAGAAGCTCGGGCTCGAGGTCGAGGGCGTGCACGTCCACGTCGGCTCGCAGCTCGGACGCGTGGACGAGAGCGTGCTCGCGCTCGAACGCGTCCTCGTGTTCCTCGAGCGGCTCGACTGGACGCCGCGCATCCTCGACCTCGGAGGCGGGCTCGGTGTGCGACACAACCGCGCCGAGCAGCTGCCGTCGATCGCGGAGTTCGTCCGCCCGCTCGTGGAGCGGGTGCCGGACGGCGTATCGCTGATCCTCGAGCCCGGCCGCTCGCTCGTCGGCCGTGCAGGAGTCACGCTCTACCGCGTCGGCTCGGTCAAGGAGTCGGGCGGCGTCACGTATGCGGCGATCGACGGCGGGATGTCCGACAATCCGCGGCCTCAGCTC
>JAICLM010000242.1 GCA_025927435.1 Thermoleophilia bacterium
CCTTCGCAGCGCTCGACGAGCTCGAGGTAGCCGTACGGGTAGCAGTCGTTTCCGAGGAGGTGCCGCCGCTGCTCGTGGAGGCCGCGGACATCGTCGTCGGCTCGACGGCCGAGTTCCTCGGCCTTCTCCGCGACCTGTAGACGACCGAGTCCCCGAGCGGCGCGGCCGGTGTCAGACACCGGACCTGGCCACCCCAGCCAGGTATGTCGGTCAGACTTTGTGCACGCTGACGGCGGTGCCGTAGGCGCAGATCTCCGTCCAGCCGGTGCCCAGTTCAGAGGTGTCGAACCGCATCGCGATGATCGCGTTCGCGCCCTTGACCTCCGCCTCCTCGCTCATTCGCTCCATCACCTGCTGCCGGCTGTCGCTCAGCGCCTTCGTCATCCCCTTGAGCTCGCCGCCGACGATCGACTTGAGGCCGGCGCCGATCTGAGAGCCGATGTTGCGCGACCGCACCGTCAGCCCCATCACCTCACCGAACACCTCGTCGACCTCGTAGCCGGGGATGTCGTTCATCGTCGTCACGATCATCGTTCTGCCTCCTTGTTGAGCACCTCCCACGCCCGCCGCACGTCGTCCTCCGTCGTTCGCGCATTTCCGATCGCGAGCCGCAGGACGTAGCGGCCGTCGAGCTTCGTGTGCGTGATGAAGATCTCACCCGAGGCGTTCACCCGCGACTCCAGCGCCTCGTTGTCCTCGTCGGCGCCGTTCCGGCGAAAGACGACGAGCGAGAACCGCTGCGGTGCGACGAGCTCCCAGTCGGGGCTCTCCTCGACCCACGCCGCGAACAGCTCCGCCAGGCGGACGTGCTCGCGCAGGATCGAGCGCAACCCCTCGGCGCCGTAGCAACGCAGCACCGCCCAGAGCTTGAGGGAGCGGAAGCGTCGGCCGAGCGGAGGCCCGAAATCCGCCAGCGAGTACGCCTCGTCGTCGGTGCGCAGGTACTCGGGGGTGAGCGTGAAGGCCTCGCGCCACTCGTCCGGCCGCGCGGTCCAGATCAGCGAGCAGTCGGTCGGAACGAGCAGCCATTTATGCGGGTTGATGACAAGGCTGTCGGCGAGCTCGACGCCGTCGGCCGACCACCGCTCCTCCTCGCAGATCCAGGAGGAGCCCGCGTATGCGGCGTCGACGTGGAGCCAGGCGCCGGCGGCGTGCGCCCGCTCGGCGAGTGCCCGCACCGGATCCACGGACGCGAACGACGTCGTGCCGACGGTGGCCACGACGCACGCGACGTCGTCGAGGCCGTAGCCGTCGACGCGCATCCGCAATTCGTCGTCGGCCGACACCTTGCGGAGCTCCATCCCGAGCATCCGCGCGTTCTTCTCCACCGAGGAGTGCGCGTGCTCGGAGCAGACGACGACGTTGCGGCCGGTCACGTGGCGGGCGGCGATCAGCGCCGCGAGCGTCGAGGTCGAGGCCGTGTCCTCGATGTGGCCGTGCCAGCCGTCGGGGAGACCGAGCAGCTGCCGCACCCAGTCGGCGACGCACAGCTCGAGCTCGGTCGAGGCGGGCGAGGCGCGCCAGACGATCGCCACCTGGTTCAGCGCCGCCGCGATCAGCTCCGCGAGGATCGCCGGCTCCGACGAGGTCACCGCGAAGTAGGAGAAGAAGCGCGGGCTCTGCCAGTTCGTGAACGCCGGCAGGAGCAGCTCGTCGAGATCGCGCAGCACGTCCGCGAACGGCTCCGGCCGCTCGGGTGCCGCCGCCGGTAGCTGCGCCGAGAGCTCACCCGGCTTCACCTGCGCGAGCACCGGCAGCTCGCCGACCCGCTCGAGGTAGCGCGCCGTCCACTCGAGCGCAGCGGCGCCGTCCTCCCGGAAATCCGTCACGCCCGCTTCTTCCGCAGCTTGTCGAGCTGCTTCCAGGTGCGCGTGTTGGCGACGTCGGCCTTCGTGAGCCAGCCGCGCCGCGCCTGCGCCACCGCGAGCTCGACGTATGCCTGCGAGCGGACCTCGTGCGCGTCGGACGAGACGATCAGCCGCAAGCCGGCCTCCTTCGCGGCGCGGGCGTGGACGTCCCGCAGGTCGAGCCGGTCGGGCTGGCCGTTGATCTCGAGCAGGGTGCCGGTCTCGAGCGCGCCCTCGATCACCCGCTCGACGTCGACGTCGCGTGGCGGCCGCTTCCCGATCCGGCGACCCGTGAGATGGCCGATCGCATCGACGTACGGGTTCTGCATCGCCTCGAGCACGCGCTCGGTCGGGCGAGAGTCGGGGGCCTGGTGCACCGAGGCGACGACCCAGTCGAGCAGCGCGAGATCCTCGTCCGCCACGTCGACCTCGCCGCTCGCCCGGATGTTCGCCTCGACACCGGCGAGGATCTGCAGCTTCGGGAAGCGCGTGCGCAGCTGCTCGATCTCGGCGAGCTGCTCCCGCAACCGCTCCCCGCGGAGGTAGTGCGAGTGGTCGGTGACGGCGTAGTACTCGTAGCCGCGCGCCGCCGCGCCCTCGAGCATCTCCTCGAGCGTGCTCTTGCCGTCGGCCGACCAGTGCGAGTGCGTATGGAGGTCGCCGCGGACGTCGCGCAGCTCGACGAGCTTCGGCAGCTCGCCGCGTCGCGCCGCCTCGAGCTCGCCGGAGTTCTCCCGCAGCTCGGGCGGGATCGGCTGGTAGCCGAGGAACTCGTAGACCGCGTCCTCGTCGGCGCTCTTGAACACGTCGCCGGTCTCGACGTTCGTGACGCCGTACTCCGAGATCGACAGCCCGCGCCGCACCGCATCCTCACGCATCGCGACGTTGTGATCCTTCGCGCCGGTGAAGTGCTGCAGGAGGTTGCCGAACGATTCCGGCGGCACGACTCGCAGGTCGAAGCGCCACCCGTCGCGCGAGACGACGGTCGCCTTCGTGTCCCCCTGCGCGGCCACGTCCACGACCCACTTCAGGCTCGCGAAATGGCCCGTCAGATCGGCGGGATCGTCGGCACTGGCGATGATGTCGAGGTCGCGGAACGTCTCCTTCCGCCGCCGCACCGACCCCGCCTCGGAGACGTCGATCGCCGCGGGCAGCTCGCGCAGCGCAGCGACAACCGCCTGCACTGCGGGCAGGCCTCGGCCGAGCAAATAGCGATCGGTCTCGGGGCTCTCGGCCTGGAACGCGAGCGCGGCGAGGATCTTCTCTTCGCTCTTCGGCCCGAGACCGGCGAGCGTCCGCAGCCGCTCCGACTCGGCCGCGGCCTTGAGCTCGTCGAGCGTCTCGACCCCGAGCTCCCGCCAGATGCGGGCGGCGGTCTTCGGCCCGAGGCCCGGCAGCTTCATGAAG
>JAICLM010000051.1 GCA_025927435.1 Thermoleophilia bacterium
CGAGCCGGCTCCTGACGCAATGAGCGCGGCCGCCTGGCCGCGTCAGAAGCTGAAGCCGCCGGGACCGGGGTACGCGTAGCCGTGCAGGTACCAGACGTCGAGCCCGATCACGCCGCCGTAGGCCGCGACCCAGAGCAGCCGATACGGGACCGAGGGATCGCGCCGGACGTGGGCGACGAGCGCCCAGCCGATCACGAGCAGCTGGAAGATGACGAAGGCGAGCGGCTTCAACGGATCGCAGCCTAGCCGCGCCGCCGGGCGCCCTACTCGTAGCCGAGATCGCGCAGGCGCTCGACCATCTGCCGTTCCTCCTCCTCGGAGTACACGGGCTCGTCGCTGGCCTCCCGCGGCGTCTCGGCCGCGACCGTCTCGGCCGGCGTGCCCCCGTCCTCCTCGAGGATGGCCGTCAGCGGCTTGCCGTCCAGACCCTCCGCCGAGAGCCCCAGCAGGCTGAGGATGGTGGCCGGGAGCTGCACGATCTCGGAGCCGTCGGGCACGTCCGCGGGCTGGATGCCCGGGCCGGTCGCCGCCAGGATGCCCGTCACGCCGTGATGGCCCGAGTAGCCGTACGAGACCTCCGGGTCGAGCTGCTCGTGCCGCTCGAAGACCTGCGTCCAGCGGCGGCGGGATGGGTCCACGTTGATCCGCTCGTCGTACGGGATGAGCATGAGCTCCGGCGCCTTGTCGAGGAACCGCCCCGTGAAGAGCTCCTCCTTGCGCAGCACCTGGAACGCAGCCTCGCCGGTCTGCGGGTGCGGGATCTCGGCGAGCTCGGCCGCGAGCGAGTCGATGTACGCGGCGTCGTTCCGCGCATCCGTCAGCTCGCCGAGGTAGAGCTGTCCCTGCGAGGCGAAGCCGTAAGCACGCGTCGTGCCGAAGTCGATGTCGGCGAAGTTGCGGTCGGCCGCCGGGCGCGGCAGGAACGGGAGCTTGTCGAGCGTGCGGCCGTACCACGGCACCGTTCGCACGAGCTTCTGGTCGACGCGCGCCAGGTAGTCGAGCCGTCCGCGCCGCCACGGTTGCAGCGACCGCTTGCGGAAGCGGAGGTGGCCGCGCTCCTCGAGCCAGCGGTCCAGATGGAACATCCAGTAGATCGGCTTCATCCCGTGGTCCGAGAAGAGGAGGACGGTCGGCTCCTCGCCGTATCGCGCCTCGGCTGCGTCGATCAGCTCGCCGCAGAGGGCGTCGACGCGCTCGTAGACCTGCAGGAGCTCGTCGCCGGATCCGGTCGACTCGTGCGCGGGGTGCTCGGGGTCGAAGCGGGCGTATCCGAGGTGGCCGACGTGGTCGGTGCTCATGAAGTCGACGGCGAGCAGCCCGAGGTCGGGCTCCAGCTCGAACACGAGCTTGCAGACGCCGGCCATCTGCTCGGCGTGCTCGAGCAGCCGGCCCGTGTAGGCGGGGAAGTCCTCCCACCAGCGCTCGGCCATCGGGTGGTGCGCCGTGACGAGATCCGGGTAGGCGGCGAAGATCTTCTCCTCGGCGCTCGCAGGGAGGATCTGCGGCCGCTCGGGGCCGCCGTAGCCGGTGACGACGATCCCGTCGAGCGGCTCCGCCGGATACGTGAACGGGATCCCGACGTACGCCGAGCGGATCCCGGCCGCGCCGAGGAGCCGCCAGATCGGCGTTCCCGCGCGGCTCGCGGCGCTCTCGAGCTTCTGCGTGCCGCGGTTCGGGTTGGTCGTGAAGTTGAAGATGCCGTGGCCGGCGGGATTCAGTCCCGTGAGGAAGCTCGACCAGGCGGTCGGCGTGAAGGCCGGGATCGTCGAGCGAAGCGGGCCGAACGCTCCCTCCCGCGCGAGCCGCGAGATCGTCGGCAGCTTCCCCTCGCTCATCAGGCGCCGGACGAGGTCGTAGTCGGCGCCGTCGAACGCGAGCGCGAGGACACGCTTCACCGGCCCAGCACCTCGCGGTAGACCTGCTCGAGCTGCGCGGTCGGGTCGCCGAAGCGGGCGTGCACCTCGCGGAGGTTGCGCTCGCCGTAGCTCCGCCGCAACCCTGCGTCGCGCGCGAGTCGCACCATGGCGGCGGCGACCGCGTCCACGTCGTGGCGGTCGGCGACGAGCTCGCCGCCTTCGCCCTGCTGGATCCACTCGTCCATGGAGGGCGCGAGCCCGACGACGAGCGCGACGCCGCTCGCCATCGTCTCGAGCAGCGAGGCGGGGGAGGAGTCGACGTCGGCCAGCGTGACCGCGAAGTCAGCGGACGCCGTCACCGAGGGAAGCTCCGCTGCGGGCACGTCCCGTACGGCCATGTAGGGCTCGACTCCGAGCTCGGCTGCGAGCCGGTCGAACTCGTCGCGGGTCCAACCGCCCCCCGCGCTCGAGAAGAGGCGCAGCTCCGGCGCCTCCTGTCGCGCTTTCGCAAAGGCGCGAAGGACGACGTCGAGGTTCGAGTAGGGGCGGAAGTTACGGAGCGAGAGGCAGACGACCGCGTCGTCGGGCCAGCCGAGCGCCTGCCAGCGGCTCCGGTCCGCATGCTCGGGCGAGTAGCCGTCGATGCGCGCGTGCCAGAAGATGCGGTGGAACTTCGCGCGGTCGGCGCCGAGCCGGACCGCGGCGTCCTCGAGAGCCTGCGAGTTGACGACGTAGGCGAGCGCGCGGGCGGGCGCGATGCCCACGCGAGCGCGTTCCTCGGCTTCGGGCGACTGCCACGCGTCGACGATCGCGTCCTTTCCCCACGGGCTGACGACGAGCGGCCCGAGCCCGGCGCGCGCGGTCCAGTAGCCGTACGGGAGCAGGTAGTGGGAGTGGACGACGTCAGGCTGCACGCGCCGCGCCAGCCCGGTGAGGGCCGGCGCCATGCGGAAGCGCCGCACCAGCGGCACCTTCAGCAGCGCGTCGAGATCCTGGAACTGGTGGACGACGAGGCCGTCGAGCTCGCCCTCGCGCGGGTTGACGCGGCCCGATGCGAGGTGCACCTCGTGCCCACGCTCCGCGAGCCGGGTCGCCCAGCGGGCGAAGTGCCGTGACTTCGCGTCGCCGATGCCGAGGATGCGGAGCGTCTCAGCCACGGCGTCCGGCGCCGGTCAGCGTCCGCACTCCGCGCACCGCATGGCGGCCGATCTGCACGAGCGCCGGCTTCGGGTCGTCCCGCGCGAACACCGCGTCGACATAGGGCGGCCGCTCGAGCGCCCGTCCCGACCCCGCCATCAGCGTGATCGCCCAGCGCTTGCCGTCGCCGTGCATCCGCGCGGGTGGCAGCGGGTCGCCGATCAGGTCGCGGTACGCGATCCAGGGCAGGTCGACGCCGCACGCCGCGGCGAGGCTGTGCCACTGCCAGAGGCGCGGGTTCACCTCCAGGAGCTTGAAGCGCCCGTCGCGCGGATCGCGCATGAGCTCCACCTGCGAGATGCCGTGGAAACCGAGCGCTCGCAGGAGAGCGAGGCCGTGCTCGACGACCTCGTCCACCCAGAGCGCCTCGCCGGCGCGTGCGCTGCCCATGTAGCCGCGCGTCTGGCTCAGCTTGTGGCCGGAGAAGAGCCCGAGCGCCTCTCCGTCGCGGTCGAGGTAGCTGCCGAGCGTCCACATCTCTTCCGGGCCGCTCGGGATCAGCTCCTGCACCATCGGCACGTACGGGGCTGCGGCCTCGTAGGCGCGCTCGAGCTCGGCGGCCGTCCCGCAGCGGAAAAGCTGGCGCTTGTGGCTGCGCCGGAAGCCGACGTTGGCCGACGGCTTGACGACGAGCGGGAAGCCGACCTCCTCGCCGGCGGCGCGCGCCTCCTCCGCCGAGGCGGGGTACATCGTGCGCGGGATCGGGACGCCGGCCGCCTCGGCCGTCTCGAGCTGGTGGCGTTTGCTCTGGATCTTCTCCAGCACCTCCCAGTCCGGGAACGGAAAGCGGTAGCGCTCGCCGAGGACGTCGGCGTGGCGGGCGATCGCGTTCAGGTGCTCGTCGTGCGTGGGGAAGATGGGGAGCGGGTCGTCGGTCTCCTCCGCAATCGCGCGGAGGGCCTCGATGAATCCGTGTTCGTCGTCGAGCGGGTCGGGAGCGAGGCGTGCCTCCGCGTAGCGCGAGCGCAGGCCGAGTGCGTAGGGGCGGTTGTCGACCGCGAGCACGCGCAGCCCGTGCCGCCCGAGCGAGCGGATCGCCGCGAGGCCGTTCACCCATGCGACCTCGACGACGACGGCCGTGCCCCTCCCAGACATCCGCGCGAGTCTAGTTATGCGCCGGAAGCAATCGCCGCAGGCGCTTCCGCTCGGCCGGCAGGTAGAACCCGACGGCGGCGAGCAGCACCGGGTAGGCGAGCGTCAGCCCCACGGCGAGGGGCAGTGACTGGGGCATCTCCTTGCCGATTGCGGTGAGCGCACCGGCCACGGCAACGAGCACGACCACCCGCCGCCACTGGTACTGGACCGGGTAGACGCGCTGCGCGTTCCACGTCCGCAGAACCATGATGAGGATGTAGCCGGCGAGGGTGGCGTAGGCCGCGCCGAGCATCCCGTAGGCCGGGATCAGCCAGAGATTGAGCGCGAAGTTGAGGAGTGCGCCGGCGGTGGTCGCGACCCAGTTGAACTGTGTCTGGCGCGCCCGGCCGGTGGCGATCGTCACCACGATGAAGCCGGCGAAGAAGATGCTTCCGAACGCGAGGGCCGGGATCGCCTCCGAGGCCGGCCAGTAGCCGGGCCTGCGCGCGAGGAGGCGGACGATCCAGGGCGCGAAGAGGCTCAGGCCGACGGCCGTCCAGGCGGCGATGAACATCAGGTACGTGAGGACGAAGGAATACGTGCGCTTCGCCTGGCCCTCGTCGTCGATCGAGTACGCGAACGCCGGCCAGGCGACCTGGAAGGCGGTGAACAGGAGCACCATCGCCGAGCTGATCTTGACCGCGAGCGAGTACTGACCCAGTTGATGCAGCGCGTAGGAGCCGTGCAGGAGCTTGGCGAGCATGAACCGGTCGCCGAAGTTCATCACCCAGGTCGCGAGCGCGGCCGCCATGAGCGGGATCCCGAAGCGGTTGAGCGTCCGCAGCAGCCTGTGATCGAACTGGAGGCCGAGCTGTTCGCGGCGGTAGCCGAGGAGCGCGATGAAGACGACCAGAGTTCCGCTGAGGTTGCCGACGATGATTCCAAGGGGGCCGTGCTTGTAGACGACCACGAGGATGACGGTGAGCGGCACCGTGATGCCGATGTTGAGGAGCGTCGCGATCGAGAAGGCGACCGACCGCTGCTCGGCCCGGAACAGGTTCGTCATCTGGGCATAGTTCACGTTGACCCAGAGCAGCACGGCCGTGGCGACGACGAGGCTCGTGCCGCTGCCGTGGAGCCCCGCGCCGGGCCGCCAGTTCACGTTCAGCCACCGCGCGATCTCCGGAGCGAAGATGACGCACAGGGCGAGCGCGAGCGTCGAGTAGCCCATCTGCGCCCAGAAGCAGGTGCGGATCAGCCGGCGTCGGTACTCGGGGGCCTTGTCCACGAAGTAGAAGCGGATGAAACCGAAGTTGGCGCCGCCCCGGATCAGGACGACTGCGACCGCCATCACGGACATGAGGAGCTCGATCCGGCCGTAGTCCCCAACGGAGACGTAGCTCGTGTAGAGCGGCAGCATGAGGACCGCGAGGAAGCGCGAGACGAGACCACCGATCCCGTAGATCACGGAGTGGCGGCTGAGCTCGGAGAGCTGGGAGGCGAGCGAGCGCGGGCGGGCGGGCTGCTGCTGCGGCTCCTCGGTCACGGGCTCCAAGGGTAGCCCGCTCCCTGGCGGGGCAATCCGTTTCGGGCACTAGACTCGCGCCGTGGCGATCCCCGCTTCTGTCGAGCAGCGGGCGCGCTGGGTGCTCGACATGGTGGGAGCCCCCGGCCTGCGCCTCGGCGACGATCTGCCCTTCCGGCCGGACGCCTGGGAGGCGGTCGAACGTGGTGAGCTGCCGGAAGGGGACGAGCTCGCGGCCGGCTTCTTCCACCTGGCGCGCGTCGAGGAACGGGGGTCGGAGCGCGACCGGCACGGACGCTTTCTCGCTGCCTCGTCGTGTCTCGACCCGCTCGACCCGCCGCTCGAGCGGCTGCGCCGGGAGCTCGGTGTCGAGCCGCCGAGCTATCGGGGGGCACGGTTCGTGGTCGCGCTCACGCACGACGTCGACGTCCCGTGGCGCTGGACGAGGATCGGCGTCCGCGGCGCGGCCGCTCGGCTGAAGAGCCACGCGCTCGCGGGTCGTACCGGCGACGCCGTGCACGAGGCGCGTGGGCTCGCCCGCGTGCCGCTCCACAAGGTGCGCGGCACCGATCCGAACTGGCGCTTCGCGGAGATCGCCGCGGAGGAGAGCGCGCACGGCGCCCGCTCGAGCTTCTTCGTGATGGCGGGCCACGGGCACCGGGCCGACGGCGCCGCGCCCGAGGCGTACGAGCGGCTCCGGCCGCGGCTGGTGGAGACGCTGCTCGGCACCGGGGCAGAGGTGGGGCTCCACGGCAGCTACCTCGCCGCCGACGACCTCGAGCGTCTCGCGCGGGAACGCGTGCTGCTCGCGCAGCTCGACGGCCCGCTGATCGGGCAGCGCTACCACTACCTCCGCGTCGATCCGCACCGGAACCTCGCGCCGCTCGCCGGGATCGGCTTCCGCTACGACACGTCGCTCGGCTTCCCCGACGCGCTCGGGTTCCGGGCCGGCATCGCGCATCCGTTCCGTCCCTGGGACTTCGCGCGCGAGCGTCCAGCCGACCTCGTCGAGGTGCCGCTCGCCGTGATGGATGCAACCCTCGCCGAGGAGCGGTACGAGGGGCTTTCCGCGGACGAGGCGAAGCCTCGCGTGCTGGCGCTCCTCGACCGGGCGGCCGAGCACGGTGGCGCGTTCTCGATCCTCTGGCACCCGGAGCGCTTCGACGCGCCGAGCGCGCGCGGCTGGGACCGGCTCTACTTCGACCTGATCGAGGCGGTGCGCGAGCGCGGCGGCGTCTGTCTGGCCGCTGGGGAGCTCGCTGGCCTGGCAGCGGAGCGCCTCGGACTGCCTCGCGACTAACGTGGCGCCCATGGCCAAGCGCGTCATGGTGATCGGGCTCGACTGCGCCGCGCCCCAGTTCGTCTTCGACCGCTGGCTGCCGGAGCTACCCACGATCCGCTCGCTCACCGACCGCGGCTCGTTCGGCGTGCTGCGCTCCTGCGACCCGCCGATCACCGTGCCGGCGTGGTCCGTGATGACCTCTTCGCGGAGCCCGGGCTCGCTCGGGTTCTACGGCTTTCGCAATCGCCGCGATCACTCGTACGACCAGCTCGCGTTCGCCGACTCGCGCGCGGTGCGCGTGCCCCGCGTCTGGGACATTCTCTCGGCGCGGGAGCGCGACGTCGTCGTGCTCGGCGTGCCGCAGACCTATCCCCCGAGCCGCGTCAAGGGTGAAATGGTCTCGTGCTTCCTGACCCCCGACACGCGAACGAGTCGCTACACGTATCCGCCGGAGCTGAAGGACGAGATCGAGCAGGTCGTCGGTCACTACCTGGTCGACGTCGAGAACTTCCGCTCCGACGACAAGGACCGCCTGCTCGACCAGATCGAGGAGATGACGGAGAAGCGGTTCCGCCTCGCCGAGCATCTGCTCGAGACGCGGCCCTGGGATCTCTTCTTCATGGTCGAGATGGGCACCGACCGCATCCACCACGGGTTCTGGCGCTTCACCGACCCCGAGCACCGGCTGTTCGAGGCGGGCAATCCGTACGAGCAGGCGATGCTCGACTACTACAAGCGCCTCGACGCCAAGATCGCGCAGCTGCTCCGCTTTGCCGACGACGAGACGGCCGTGCTCGTCGTCTCCGACCACGGTGCGAAGCGGATGGACGGCGGCATCTGCGTCAACGAGTGGCTGCGCCGCGAGGGCTATCTCGTGCTGCGGGAGGAGCCGACCGAGCCGACCCGTTTGACGCCCGACCTCGTCGACTGGTCGCGCACCGTCGCGTGGGGCGAGGGTGGCTACTACTGCCGCCTCTTCCTCAACGTCGCGGGGCGGGAGCCGGAGGGAGTCGTCTTCCCGGACGACTACGAGCGCGTACGGAGCGAGCTGAAGGAGCGGCTGGAAGCGCTCGGCGACGACCAGGGCCGACCGATCGGCACGGTCGCGCACCGGCCCGAGGACCTCTACGCCGAGGCGCGCGGGATCGCGCCGGACCTCCTCGTCTACTTCGGCGACCTCTACTGGCGGAGCGTCGGGCAGGTCGGCACCGGCACGGTGCACGTGTTCGAGAACGACACCGGGCCCGACGACGCGAACCACGCGCACGAGGGGCTGTACGTGCTCGTGGCAGACGGCGTTCCGGCGGGCCCGGGGCGGCAGCGCGCGCTGCACGACGTCGCGCCCACGTTGCTCGAGCTCCTCGGCGAGTCCGTGCCCGCCGAGATGGAGGGCCGGAGCATGCTCGGACCGACGGCGACGGACGGCTTCGAGCCGCCACGCTCTCGCGACGATTCCGTGACGGACACGCGCAGCCTCTCTCATTAGGCTCGACAGTGGGTGGTGGCGCGGGGTGGCCCCATCGGCGGCGCCCAGCCGAGCCGCCGAGTGACGGCCGACCGTACACTCAGCCGCGTGTCCGAGCTGGATGCGTCGCCGACGGAGCCGGTCCTCGAATGGGACACGCCGCTGTTTCGCATGGCGCGCGCCCAGTACGAGCAGGCGCTGCCCTACGCGGGCGTCTCCGAGATGGTTGCCGAGCGGCTCAGCTTCCCCGAGCGCGCGGTCATCGTCAGCGTCCCGCTGCGTCGCGACGACGGCTCGATCGAGATCTTCCCCGGCTACCGCGTCCAGCACTCGACCGTGCTCGGGCCGACCAAGGGCGGCATCCGCTACGACCCGGAGGTCTCGCTCGGCGAATGCGCGGCTCTCGCGACCTGGATGACGTGGAAGTGCGCGCTCCTGCGGCTGCCGTACGGCGGCGCCAAAGGCGGCATCCGCTGCGATCCCCATGCCCTGTCGCGACGCGAGGTGGAGGGGCTCACGCGCCGCTTCACCTCGGAGCTCATCCGCGACTTCGGCCCCCAGACCGACATCCCGGCGCCGGACATGGCGACGAACGAGCAGACGATGGCCTGGATGATGGACACGTACTCGATGCAGTCCGGCTACGCCGTCCCGGAGGTCGTCACGGGCAAGCCGATTTCGATCGGCGGCTCAGTCTTCCGCCGCGAGGCGACCGGCGCCGGCGTCGTGATGGTCGCCGAGCAGGCGGCCCGACGAATCGGTTACGAGCTCGCCGGACGCTCGTGCGTCGTGCAGGGGTTCGGCAACGTCGGCGGGGTCGCCGCGACCGAGCTGCACGACCGCGGTGCCCTCGTCGTCGCGGTCTCGGACGTCTCGGGAGGCGTCCACTCCGAAGGGGGGCTCGATGTCCCCGCCCTCCACGCCTATGTCGCGGAGCACGACTCGCTCGCCGGGTACGACCGCTGCGAGCGGATCACGAACGAGCAGCTCCTCGAGCTCCCCTGTGACGTCCTGGTCCTCGCCGCCCGCGAGGACCAGTTGACGAGCGCGAACGCCGACCGAGTCCACGCCTCGCTCGTCGTCGAGGGCGCGAACGGGCCGACGACGATCGAGGCCGACGAGATTCTCGGTGAGCGCGGCATCCCCGTCGTCCCCGACATCCTCACGAACGCCGGCGGTGTCACCGTCTCGTACTTCGAGTGGGTGCAGGATCTCGGCCGGCTCTTCTGGGATCGCGACGAGATCCGCCGCAAGCTCTCCGACAAGATGGGAGACGCGCTCGACCGCGTCTACTCCGTCTCCGTGGACAAGGGGATCACATTGCGCCAGGCGGCCATGGTCGCCGCGATCCGCGAGGTGGCTGCGGCACTCGAGGCGCGCGGAATCTACCCCTGAATCGCGAGAATGTGCCCGATGAGCGCAGAAACCGTCCGCGACGCGATGGTGCCCGAGCCGACGACGCTCGCCGCCGGCGAAACGGCCCAGGAGGCGGGCCGCTGCTTTGCAGACAACGGCGACGTGCGGGCGATCTTCGTCACGGAAGACAGCGGTCGGCTGCTCGGCGTCGTGACGCGGAAGACTCTGGTGCGCGGGGTGGTCGCGGCGGGTCGTGATCCCTCCGGCGTTGCGCTGCGCGAGATCGCCGAGCCGCCCAATTTCACCCTCGACGCCGAGCTGGAGCTGGACGGTGCGTTCCGATTCCTCGAGGAGCACGACCTCGAGCGGGTGCCGGTCGTCGAGGAGGACGGAAGGCTCGTCGGCGTCCTGTCACGCGCGGTCGTCCGGCGCCGCCTCGCCGAGGACGAGCCGCCCGAGGGCGAGCCCGAGCCCGGCTCGCTCGTGCTCTAGCGCCCAGTGGGCGAGGCGAAGCTCGAGGATCTCGGCTCGGGTCTCAGGCCCGTCTCCGATGGCTGGTTCGTTGTCAACGTGCGCGACGCCGAGTGGTGGTTCGCCGCGAGTCGCGGCGCGAGGTGCGCTTTCGAGAACGAGTACGGCGAGCCGCCTGTTGAGTTCGCACGGCTCGGCGTGAACATCACCGTGCTGGAGCCGGGGCAGACCGTCCTCTACCACGCCGAGGCGAATCAGGAAGGGTTCCTCGTGCTCGCCGGCGAGTGCGTGCTGCTGGTCGAAGGCGAGGAGCAGCGACTGACGCAATGGGACTTCTTCCACGCTCCTCCCTGGACGGCCCACGGCTTCGCGGGCGTCGGCGAGGGAGCGTGCGCGATCCTGATGGTCGGAGCGCGCGCGAGTCCGCAGGTGCGTTACCCGGCCTCGGAACGCGCGGCACGCTACGGCGCGAGCGTGGCGGAGGAGACGTCCGACTGGAGGGAGGCGTACTCGACGGTCGAGTCGTTCCGGCGCGAGCGGCCGCCGAGCTGGGGACGGCTGCCCTGGGCTGGTCCCTAGCAGCAGGTGTAGGCGCCGGGAGGCGCAGCGCCCTCTTCCGGCTCCGGGAGCTCGGCCGCGGCGAGCGCCGCGCCGTCGAGCAGGTCTCGCTCGCTGACGCGCATCGACTCGAGCCCGTAGCGGTCGAGGATCGCGAGCAGAATCGCGCCGCCGGCCACGATCACCGGCGCCCGCTCGGGCTCCAGCGCCGGCACGCGCCGTCGCTCCTCGAGCGGCAGGGCAGCCAGGCGCTCGACCTGGGCGCGCGCCCCGTCGCGCGTGAGGACGTGGCCGTGCACCCTGGCGCGGTCGTACTGCGCGAGACCGAGGTCGAGCGCCGCGAGACTCGTGATCGTGGCCGCGACGCCGACCGCCGCCTCCGGTGCGAGCTCCGGGAGAACCGCCCGGGCGGCCGCGATGCTCGCGTCCACGTCCTCGCCGTGCCGTTCGGTGAAACGCACCGAGCCCAGCGGCAGGCTCGTGCGGAAGCCGTCGAGGACGAGTTCGGTCGAGCCGCCGCCGATGTCGACGAGCAGCGTCGCCGCGCCCACCTCGCCGACGCCGCGCCGGGTCAGCTCGGCTTCCTCGTCGCCCGACAGCAGCTGCGTCGCGAAGCCGTAGCTCCACTCGATCTCGCCGAGGAACGCCTCGCCGTTGTCCGCGTCTCGGACGGCGCTTGTCGCGACGAGCAGCGTGCGCTCGGCTTCGAGCG
>JAICLM010000302.1 GCA_025927435.1 Thermoleophilia bacterium
CGTAAGGCGGGAGGACGCTCCCGTCGCTCCTCGGCTCCCGCGCGAGTCGAGGAGCGACCGAGGGAGTGGGGGCGGGAGGATTCGAACCTCCGTAGGCTGAGCCGACGGGTTTACAGCCCGTTCCCTTTGGCCGCTCGGGCACACCCCCGGGGGAGGCGCATTGTAGTCCGACGGCTGCCGATACGTTCTCGACGTGGGGGACGCGCCGATCCGTACCGAGGAGCTGCGCAAGGTGTACGGGACGCTCGTCGCCGTCGACGGGCTCGAGCTCGAGGTGCGGCCGGGGGAGTTCTTCGGGCTGCTCGGGCCGAACGGCGCCGGCAAGTCCACCACGATCGGGATGCTGACGACGACCGTCGTCCCGTCCGGCGGCCGTGCGCTCGTCTCCGGGCTCGACGTGAGCCGCCACGCGGCCGATGTGAAGCGCCGGATCGGCGTCGTCTCGCAGGCGAACACGCTCGATCGCGCGCTCACCGTCTGGGAGAACCTCTATTACCACGGCCGCTTCTTCGGGGTGCCGCGCCCGCGCGCCCGGGCACGCGCCGACGAGCTGCTCGAGCAGTTCGCGCTCACCGAGCGGGCCGACGCGATGGTCTTCCACCTCTCGGGCGGCCTCGCGCAGCGGCTGATGCTCGCCCGCGCGCTCGTGCACGAGCCGCAGGTGCTGTTCCTCGACGAGCCGACCTCCGGCATCGACCCCCAGACGCGGATCAACCTGTGGCGGATCCTCGCCGACCTCAACCGCGCCGGGCAGACGACGCTCCTCACGACCCACTACATGGAGGAGGCCGACGTCCTCTGCGAGCGGGTCGCGATCATCGACCACGGCAGGGCGCTTGCCGTCGACACGCCCGCCGAGCTGAAGCGCCGGCACGGCGCCGAGACGCTGATCACGGTGACGGTGGAGGGCGATCCGGCGCCGCTCGCCGAGCGCGCGGAGCGGCTCGAGGCGGTTCGCTCGGTCGAGCGGGACGGCGAGGTCGTCCGCGTGCACGCCGGGCGTTCGGAAGGCGTGCTCGCCCAGCTCGTGCAAGCGGCGGCCGAGCTCGGACTGCCCGTGAACGACGCCACGAGCCTGCCGCCGAGCCTCGAGACCGTCTTCCTCAACCTCACCGGACGGGAGTATCGGGAGTGAGGGCGTACCTGCAGACGTTCGGCGCGCTGCTCGCCCGCGACATCCGCGTGCTGCGCCGCAACTTCGGCCAGTTCCTGATCCGGACGATCATGCAGCCGCTGCTGTTCGTGTTCGTGTTCGCGTACGTCTTCCCGAAGATCGGCCAGGGCTTCCACAGCGTGGAGAACGGCGTCACGTTCTCGACCGTCCTCGTGCCGGGCCTGATCGCGATCGCGATCAACTTCCAGGGAATCCAGGCGGTCGCCCTGCCGCTCGTGCAGGAGTTCAGCGTCAGCAAGGAGATCGAGGATCGCGTGCTCGCCCCGGTACCGGTCTGGGTGGTGGGGCTGGAGAAGATCTTCGCCGGAGCGATGCAGGCGCTGATCGCCGCCGGCGTCGTCTTTCCGATCGTCTATCTCGTCCACGCACCGGGCGAGGCCCC